>NC_018866.1:2965000-3069953 GCF_000305775.1 Dehalobacter sp. DCA | reverse complement strand
AGAGAACCCCCTTATTGATAGTGCAAAGTCATCAGTAAAAAAAAATTATTCACAAATATCAGGTTACTTGTGGATAACACCCCGGATAAAGAAGAAAAAATTATACACATCCAATCATCAAAATATGAGCGAACATGTACATTTATCATAACAACTTTTCATTTCGTTATCAACAGTTAATTCAGAGTATCCAGGAAACTTCACAAACAATCCGGAACTTCTTCATATTATATTCACCTAGTTATTAACCAGTTATTTTCTTGACATAATAAAAATAATTGGAGTATAATTTTCTGTAGTCTGTCTTTCGTTTTTGTTAGCTCTATCAGAAATGCTCTGACATGTTTCCGATAGATCTAAGTGCAGCTAAGGTTGCCGCTAATAGCTTGGCTCCAGCTGAGTTTTTAATTCTTGGAATTATAAGGGGGTGTTTGCTTTGAAAAGAACATATCAGCCTAAATCCCGTCGCCATAAAAGAGTTCATGGATTCTTAGAACGGATGAAAAGTACTGGCGGTAGAAACGTTTTAAGACGTCGTCGTTTGAAAGGTCGTAAGAAGTTAGCAGTTTAGGGCCGCAGGTTTGTGGCCTTTTTTGTACTGAACGCCCTTTAGCAAAGTAAGGAGGGCCATATGCTGCTGAAGTCTTACAGATTGAAGAAAAAGGCCGATTTTCAAAGTGTCTTTACTAACGGAAAAAGTTATACCTCAAGACAAGTTGTCATATATATCTTTCGAGGACATAACAAAAAATTTGGATTTATTGCTTCCAAAAAAGTTGGCAATGCAGTGAAGCGCAACCGGGCCAAAAGGCTTATGCGTGAAGCTGTCCGTTTGAATATAGACGGATTGAAGATGGATTGTGAGATGATTTTGATTGCCCGTGCGGCAATCAACAAAGCAACCTTGCAGGAAGTTGAAAAATCTGTACTATATATTTGGAGAAAAGCGGGAATTTATGATGGAAAGAATGCGTAAAATCATGGAAACGGTTTTTGTTTCCATCATCGTTTTCTATCAACGATTTGTTTCACCTCTGAAGGGACGAACCTGCAGATTTTATCCTACATGTTCGGATTATGCGATTCAATCAGTTAAAAAGTACGGGATCATCAAAGGGATTGGTAAATCGCTCATACGAATTGCCAAATGCCACCCTTTTCATCCCGGCGGATATGACCCAGTTTAAGGAGGGTTCTTGTGGATATCGTTTATCAGGGAATGGCCGCGATCTTAAAGTGGCTGTTTGATCTCTCGTCCATGATCGGATTGCCATATTGGGGTATGGCAATTATCATCTTTACCATCATCATTAAGATTGTTCTTTACCCGTTGACCTGGAAACAAATGCAGTCCATGCGCAAAATGACGGATTTGCAGCCAAAAATGAAAGTGCTGCAGAAAAAGTATGCCAATGACAAGCAGAAGCTGAATCAGAAGATCATGGAACTGTATAGTGAAGAAAAGGTGAATCCTTATTCGGGGTGCTTGCCGATTTTGGTACAGCTTCCTATCTTGTGGATATTTTATAGAACGTTGGCAAATTTCCCTTACGGCAATGATGCCAGTGTCTGGTTTTTAGGTTTCAATATTACTGTGGCATACGGCTTTCAATTGTCCTATCATTTAATCTTACCGATTCTCGCTGGGGTGACGTCTTTCTTAATGACAAAGGTCTCGATGGCAACAAGCCCCAACAAGAGTCAGCCTGGTGCGAAAAAAGATACAGCTGAGGCTACTGCCGAACAGACTCAGAAAATGATGTTGTATGTCATGCCGTTCTTTATGGCTTATATCGTAATTACGCTTCCTTCTGGCTTAGGTTTCTATCTTATAACGATGAACATTGTGTCGATCCTGCAAACTGTCTATATCAATAAGAAGTTGTCGGCAGAGAAAAAAGAAGCCTCTGTTGACTGAGGAGGTACACGAATGAAGGTAGCAGATAAAACTGCAAAAACGGTTGAAGAGGCTATTGAATTGGGATTAGCCGAACTTGGCGTCAGCAGAGATCAGGTTACTGTTCAAGTGCTGGAAGAACCGGGAAAAAAAGGAATCCTTGGACTTTTTGGCAGTAAAATGGCTAGAGTCAGAATCAATTTTGAGGATGATCCGGGAGCACTGGCCTGTGAATTTCTCAAAGGGTTGACCAAGGCAATGTCCGTCAATGCCGACTTCGAAGTATTTAATCGTGATGAACAGGTCAAAATAAATATTACCGGTTTAGACCTTGGCATACTGATTGGCCGCAGAGGGGATACTTTGGAATCCATACAGTTTCTGACAAATTTAGCCGTCGCAAAAAAATTGTCTAATAAGACGAGAATCGTGATTGATGTTGAAGGTTATCGGAAGCGCCGGGAAGAAACGCTGATTGTTCTTGCTAAAAGACTGGCTGAAAAGGTTAAGAAAAGCGGCAATAGAATTGTTTTAGAACCGATGAGTCCTCAAGAACGGCGGATTATTCATACGGCCCTGCAAAATGAATTGAAAGTAACGACTTTTAGTGAAGGGGAAGAGCCTCACCGAAGAGTTGTCGTTGCTTTAAAACGGAATCATATAGAAAAGGCATAATTATGTAGAAGGGGGCAACCCCTTTTACTTTTCTGTCAGAAAGGTTTATTATTTTCAGATAGAACGCTAAGTTTTACTATTTCTGGAGTTGAGAAAAATGGATGATACGATTGTCGGCTTGGCTACACCGGCCGGAGAAGGGGCCATTCATGTTATCCGTTTAAGCGGAAAGCAAGCCCAAAAAATATTGAATGTTTGTTTTTGTCCCGTCCATCAAGACAAATGGTTGTCCGACACAACATTTACGCTTCATTTGGGGGACTTTTATGATGGTGCGATGCAGCTTGATCAAGTCCTGATCAGCAGGATGAAAGGGCCTCATTCTTTTACGGGTCAGGATGTTTATGAAATAAATTGTCATGGCGGATTGATACCCGCAAGAAGGATCATTGAAGCCTGTCTTCGGCAGGGAGCGCGCTTGGCAGAACCCGGTGAATTCAGCAAAAGGGCTTTTTTGAATGGGAAAATGGATCTTGTTCAGGCCGAAGCGTTAATTGACTTGATTTCCTCTAGGACAGAGCTATCTGCGGACTTGGCTTTGCTTCAGCTCGGAGGGAGATTGTCCTCCAGAATTAATGAAGTCAGACAGGATATTTTGGATATCCTGTCCTATATTGAAGCAACCATTGATTTTCCGGAAGATGAAATTGATGATTTGGCACTGAAAGAACTGTCTGAAAAAATATTAAATGCTAAAGAAAATTCTTTAGAAATTTTCAAAGGAAGTAAGACCGGTAAAATTATCAGGGAAGGTCTTTCCACGGTAATTGCTGGTAGGCCGAATGTTGGAAAATCCAGTCTGCTGAATGCACTTTTGCACGAAGAAAGAGCGATTGTCACGGATATTCCAGGAACAACCCGGGATGAGATCCATGAATATATCAAGATTGGTGAAGTACTGCTTCACCTTACCGATACTGCCGGAATCCGAGAAAGTGATGATCCGGTCGAAATGATTGGCATTGAGAGAGCCTGGAAAGCGCTTAGTATGGCAGATGTCATTCTGCTCTTGCTCGATGCCCCCGAGATTCGTTCTGGGAGGCTCACGAACGAAGAAAAAACAATTCTTGAGGAATACGCCAATAAAACTATTGTTTTGATTAATAAAATTGATCTTTTGTCTACTTATGAATTTAAGGATACCTTTCTTTCTCCTGAAGTTTTTGCGCTGGCGTTTTCTGTAAAAAACAGGATTGGCTTTGCTGAACTAGAAAAGGAAATCCTAAGCAGGGTTTTTGAAGGAGAGATATCCGTCACAATTGATCCGTTATTATCGAATATCCGTCAAATCCAAGCTCTGGAAAAATGCATTCACTCTCTGGAAAAAGCCCTTGAAGCTGTCTATGCGAATGTCCCATTTGATCTGGTATCGATCGATGTCCGTTCAGCCCTCGAAGAAATCTCTTTGATTACGGGGCATCAGGTTCAGGAAGAGTTGCTTAATAATATTTTTTCCCGATTCTGTATTGGAAAGTAGGTTAATTGTGGATTATTTTGCTGGAAAATATGATGTGATTGTTGTCGGGGCGGGACATGCCGGATGTGAGGCTGCTCTCGCCTCTGCCCGTATGGGATGCGATACACTGCTGCTTACGATTAATTTAGATAAAGTTGCGCATATGCCGTGCAATCCGTCCGTAGGCGGTCCGGCGAAAGGCCATCTGGTGCGGGAGATTGATGCGCTAGGTGGTCAGATGGGAATTGTTGCCGATGAGACAGCACTTCAGGCCAGGCTGCTGAATACGGGCAAAGGGCCGGCTGTCCATGCACTAAGAGTTCAATCAGATAAAAAAGCTTATCACCATCGGATGTTAAGCAACCTATACAATCAGGCCAAGCTTACCTTGATACAGGCTTTGGTCGAGCGGCTCCATTTTGATGGGGATAAACTTAAAGGTGTTGTCACGCGTACAGGCGCAGTCTTTGAGGCAGGCAGTATTGTTCTGACGGGCGGAACATACCTCAGAAGCAGGATAATAATTGGGGAAGCGCTTTATGAAGGCGGACCGGCCGGAGAGATCACCTCGGGGTCCCTGTCTGAGGATCTGAAACTACGCGGCATAGAACTTGGCCGGTTTAAAACCGGAACGCCTCCTCGGATTCTGAAGAGCTCAGTAGATTTCTCTAAGTTCGTAATTCAGCCGGGTGACAGCGAGCCAAAAAATTTTTCGTTTATGCCGACTAAAAGCATGTTTTGGGGAAATAACCCGGAAAATCAGCTTCCTTGCTGGCTGGGCTACACGACGGAAACAACGCATGGCATTATCCGCGATAACCTGCACCGCGCACCGCTGTATACCGGCGTGGTGGAAGGCGTTGGCCCGAGGTATTGTCCTTCTATTGAAGATAAGGTTGTGCGTTTTGCGCAGCGGCAGGCCCATCAGCTTTTTCTTGAACCAGAAGGCAAAGATAGTGAGGAATTATATGTTGCCGGGCTGTCAACCAGCCTGCCGGAAGAAATCCAGCATATGTTTTTTCGTAGCATTCCCGGTTTGGAAAATGTTCAGATTTTGCGTCCCGGATATGCGATTGAATACGATTATGTCAAACCGTATCAGCTCTCTCTGACGCTGGAAGTACGAAATCTCCCGGGACTCTTTACAGCGGGGCAGCTTAACGGAACATCCGGGTATGAGGAAGCGGCCGGGCAGGGCTTAATGGCCGGAATCAACGCAGCGCTTAAAGCTTTACGCCGGGAACCTTTTATTTTGAAGCGTTCCGACGGATATCTCGGTGTACTAATTGATGACCTGGTAAATAAAGAGATTTGTGAGCCGTACAGGCTTTTGACCTCAAGGGCGGAATACCGTTTGCTACTGCGCCAGGACAACGCTGATCTGCGTTTGACTGAGAAGGGTAGAAAACTGGGACTAGTTGCAGATGACAGGTGGAAGATTTTTGAGCAGAAGCTGAACAATCTGGAGAAAATCTTTCAGCAATGGAAGACGATTACTTTTTCTCCCGCCAGTGCGGATATTCAGGAATTGCTGATCCAGGCGGGTTCTACTCCGCTCCGAAGCGGGATTAAAGCAGAGGAACTTGTGAAGAGGCCGGAAATTATACCGGATTTGCTGCCACGTTTTATGCCGGAGATGGGGGCGTATGACGCTGAAGTATTAGAAGAAGCCTCAATCCAAATTAAATACGAAGGGTACATTCAGAAACAACAGGAAGAAGTAAACCGATTTATCAAACTTGAAGAAAAAGTTCTGCCTGTTAATCTGGATTATTTGAAAATCAAAGGTCTATCCAATGAAGCCAGACAGCGGCTTAACGGCGTGCAGCCGATCAACGTCGGACAGGCATCGAGAATCAGCGGAGTGAGTCCTGCGGATATTTCGGTTTTATTGATTTATCTGGAACAAAGGCGGAGGAACATTTCTAATGAATGATCAATTTCTGAAAATGGATCTTAAGGAACCGCTTAGCGTCTTGCACGATAAGGTCCGGGATGTCTTGAGTCTGGAACTCTCCGCCGAACATCTTGAAAAATTTGAACAATATACAGTACTGTTACTCCAGAGGAACGAACAAATGAACTTAACAGCTATTACCGATCCGGCAGAAATGGTGATTAAGCATTATCTGGATTCTCTGGTGTTTGTCAAGTGGATAATGCATTATTATCCCAATGGACAAATTGTTATTGCGGATCTTGGTACCGGTGCTGGATTTCCAGGTATTCCTATTAAAATACTTTTGCCGCAAATTAAAGTCGTACTTGTCGATGCACTAGCCAAAAGAATTCATTTTTTGCAGGAGGTCTGCGATAGCCTTGGCTTGAAGGTCGAAACCTGCCATGCACGAGCTGAAGATATTGGCCGCAGCAAGGCGTACCGGCAGCGATTTGATATTACGGTGGCCAGAGCAGTTGCGGAGTTGCCGGTACTGCTGGAATATGCAACTCCTTTGCTGAAAGTTGGCGGAAGATTTATTGCAGCGAAGGGAATCGATCCTGAAAATGAAATAACTTTGGCTAAGAACGCCTTGCGGATCCTAAACTGTGAAGTTGAGCATGTCGAAAAATATTCATTGGCGGAAGGCGCGGATAACCGTTCTCTGATTATTGTTAAAAAAATATTGAACACACCTGCTCAATATCCGCGTCAAGCTGGGAAACCGAAAAAAACCCCTCTCTAGTAAATCATCCTGCTGAAATGATCAAGAATGATTAAATAAGTGGTTTTTAAATATTTTATAGTATAATTTTGTAGTATAATGATATAAATAAATTTTTTTACAGGCCAAGTTCCATGTCAACCCTAAATCTTATATAACTGTCGGCATATTTCATGTAATACTGTGTTTTCTTGTAGCTTGGTGCTGTCCATGGCATCGCTGCATTAGTTCATCCGTGGACGCTAATTGCCATATGGCTGGTATGCCTTAATTTTTCGCCTTGTCTTACAAAAATCTGCTCGTCATTATATTATTATTTTAAGGTTGACTAGGTACTAATTGATCAAGTCTGTGAGGAAGGAGATACAAGATTGGCCAGAATCATTGCTATAGCAAATCAAAAAGGAGGAGTCGCCAAAACAACGACTGCTGTGAATCTCTCCTCCAGTCTGGTTGAGAAAGGGAAAAAAGTTCTCCTCGTTGATCTTGATCCACAGGGAAATGCCACCAGCGGTTGTGGTATTATGAAACATCGGTTGTCCCGCTGTATTTATGATGTAATTATCAATGAAGAAAACATTCAAAGTGTGATCGCCGATACAGAGCTGAAAAACTTAAAGGTTGCGCCTGCCCGTATTGAACTGGCCGGTGCCGAGATTGAGCTGGTCTCCCAGCTGTACCGTGAAGGAAAGCTTGCAACTGCTTTGCAGGGAATAAAGGATGAATTTGATTTTATCATTATTGATTGTCCCCCTTCCCTGGGACTTCTTACGTTGAATGCGCTTTGTGCGGCAACAGATGTTCTGATTCCTATTCAATGTGAGTATTATGCGCTGGAAGGTTTAAGCTTGCTGGTCAATACGCTTGATAAGGTCAAACGTTCCATTAATAGAGACCTTCAAGTTATCGGCGTACTTTTGACCATGTTTGATGCGAGGACAAATTTATCGATTCAGGTCGTCGATGAGGTCAAGAAATATTTTAGAGATAAAGTCTTCAGAACCATTATCCCCCGGAATGTTCGGCTTAGTGAAGCCCCAAGCCATGGTCAGCCGATCATTCTATATGATAGCAAGTCGCGTGGGGCTGAAGTATATCGAGATTTAGCCGAGGAGGTCTTGGAACGTGTCTAAAAAAGGTTTAGGCCGAGGGCTTGGCGCTTTGATTACGGAAAGAGAAACGGAAAGCAGTGAAATTAAAGAAATAATGCTGGTGGATATTGTACCAAATCCTGGCCAGCCGAGACGGGAGTTTGACCGTGAAAAACTTCAAGAGCTTGCGGGCTCCATTCAAGAACATGGATTGCTGCAGCCTATCCTTGTAAAGCCTGAAGGAAACAGATACATCATCATTGCGGGAGAGAGACGTTTTCGGGCTACACAGCTTGCAGGGATCGACCGGATTAACTGTATTGTCAGAGACTGTACTGAGCAGGAAATGACGGAAAAGGCTTTAATCGAAAATATCCAGCGTGCGGACTTATCTCCTGTAGAAGAAGGCCTCGCTTATGCACGATTAATTCAGGATTATAGCCTAACTCAGGAACAGGTTGCTAAGCGCGTCGGTAAAGGCAGGCCTACTGTAGCCAACTTACTTCGGATTATCCAGCTGCCTGCTGAAGTTCTGGAACTGATTAATAAAGAAGCAATTTCTTTGGGACATGCCAAGGTGATACTTTCTTTAGACAATAAAGAGCAGCAAATTTCCCTGGCGAAACGGGCCGTTGAGGAAGTATTATCTGTAAGGGAAACGGAAATGATTGCTCAAAATAGCGAAAAGAAAGTGCAACGTGCCAAAAATGCTGTGAAGACACCAAAAAACAAGAGCTATAGTTCTTTAAATGATATTGAAGAAAAACTGCGGCACAGTTTTCAGACCAAGGTAGCTGTATCAGGAAGTGAAGAAAAAGGAAAAATTGAAATTAATTATTATTCCCGGGATGAACTTAACCGGCTTTTAGAACGTTGGGAGATTGAAGTTTAATATGTTCCACGTGGAACATATTATTACATTCTTTAGGGGGGGGGATCATTTTTGTTTTCTGTTTTAGAACCCGAGATGATTGTCGTCTTGGCAGTATCGGTTGTAGCCTTGATCGTTACCGTGATTGCGATTGTTATGACCAATGCTCTACGTATCCGTATGAGTAAATTTGAAAAATCCTATATCAGCCTGCAGACGTTCTTATCCGGAACACAGCTGGAAGAACTGCTGAGCGCCAATTTAAAAGAAGTTGCTGAATTAAGCCGTATTGCTGCAGAGCATGGGCAAAGGCTTAAGCTTGCCGAAGATAAAGTCCGCAACGGAATTGACCGCGCGGAACTGGTCCGATTTAATTCTTTCGAAAATATGGGTGCCGACCTGAGCTTCACCCTTGCTTTACTGAATCAGGAAAAGACCGGCGTCGTCCTTACAGGAATTCATAGTGTTGAAGAGTGCAGAATCTATGCCAAAGGGATCGAAAAAGGGCAGGCCAATGTTAAACTTAGCCCTGAGGAGAAGCTCGCTATTGAAAAAGCCTCGAAGAATGAGCTAACTATTTAAATTCACGATTGATTCAACAAGAAGTAAGTCCGCTGGAACAAATTACATAGTACTTCGGACATTTGCCATACGATACTCAATCTGGTGTTTTGCAGCACCATGTATTGCATAAAACCGTTGATATTGACAATGCCGGTAAGGTGGATTTCTCCTACCTCCGGCAGTTCTTTTTTTACGGCGGTTCCTGGTTTCAAAGGGCCTTCTGCCAGGCTGATGTAGCCGACGGAGTCAAGTTGACCCAGGCAGGCATCCAGGGCAATAATATAGGGATTGCAATACTTGGCAAACAAATTTTTCAGGGTGGATTCAAGGTTTTCTGCATGAACAGGCTTTTCGAGCGTTCCGACAACCGTCAATCCCGAAAGCCCTTTTTCATCTAGTTTTGTGCCGGTTAAAGGCCCCAGAGAATCGCCTGTAGAACGATCCGTCCCTATACATAATAGAACCACCGGTCTACCGGCCGCAGCTTTCAGATATTTTTTCAACCTTAACTGAAGCAGGTAAAGACCGGGACGGTCTGTGTAATGGGCGCGCAGATGCTCTTTTTCTCGAATTCCTGGCAATGGGTTCAATGCGGATACCTCCGGAGGTTAAATGAAATAGAGTCGCTGCAATTTCCATCCATGGCATTGCGATCGTATGATTGTTTATGTGAGTCAATATGCAAAATAATAATTTTTAGAGTACTTTGCTATTATTTCCACAATCAGTAATATTTATGCGTAACAAATCAAAATCAGAATATGAAAAAGTCCAAACCCATATTATAATTAGAGTCAGGAATATCCGCAATAAATATAAGGTATAAGTACCATGTCAACGCTATCATCAAAATATGGGGTTGACCTGTACTTTAGGTATTAACTATGGAAAGATATCTAATTATTGGAACAGCAGGCCATGTGGATCATGGGAAAACCCACCTTATTCAAGCCTTGACAGGTATAAGCACAGACCGGCTCAAGGAAGAGAAGGAAAGAGGAATTTCGATCGAGCTTGGGTTTGCTTATCTGACACTCCCGGACGGTCGCAAAGCAGGAATCATTGATGTACCGGGTCATGAAAAATTTGTCCGTCAAATGTTAGCCGGCGCGAGCGGAATGGATATTGTTCTACTGATTATTGCTGCCGATGAAGGCGTGATGCCTCAAACCCAGGAACATCTGGATATATTAAACATGTTAAATGTAGAAAAAGGAATTGTTGTACTGTCAAAAATTGACCTGGTTGATCAGGAATGGCTTTCTATGATTGAAAAGGATACCAGAGAAAAACTCCAAGACAGTTTTCTGAGGGATGCTCCGTATTGCAAAGTATCTTCTGTCACTGGCCAGGGAATTCCGGAATTGCTGCAGACAATTATGACTGTGCTCCAAACAACCGAGGGGAAACGTTTGGATCTTCCGTCAAGAATGCCGATTGACAGAGTTTTTACGATTCGGGGGTTTGGAACGGTGGTCACAGGGACTTTAAACACAGGGACGATTCAGAAAGGACAGGAAGTATGCCTGGAACCCGGGGGACAAACCGTGAAAATTAGAAATATTCAAGTTCATGGCGAACAGGTCTCCGAAGCTTATGCCGGACAGCGGGTTGCGATAAACATAGCTGGACTGGCTGTAAGTGATATTCCCAAGGGGGCAAGCCTTGTTGATCCCGGATATTATAACGCAGGACAAATTTTAGACGTAGAACTGTTTAACCTCGCGTCAGAGCAAAGAACGATTAAACAAAGGCAGAGGATACATTTTCATTTAGGAACGGCCGAAACACTGGGACGGGTTCATCTTCTGGCCCAGGAAGAATTGGCTCCCGGGGAGAAAGGGTTTGCCCAAATTATTCTGGAGGAACCGGTTGTCGCAGCAAAAGGGGACCGGTTTGTAATCAGGTACTATTCACCTGTCGCGACGATCGGCGGAGGGGTTGTGCTGAGCCTGGCTAATGCCAAACAAAAACGTTTTCGAGAAAAGGTCATAACCGAATTTCGGTCTAAAGCAGAAGGCGGCTTAACCAATCAAATAAAAAAAGAGCTTACTATCCCTTTATCTTCCGATGAAGTCAGGAAAAAGTCTGCTCTCGGGCAGGACGAAGTTCAGCTGGCTTTGGATCGTCTCAAAAATGATCAGACTGTTGTGATCTTAGCTGAGGATGGATTATCATTATTCTGGCTTAAAAGTACAGCAGAAGAATGGGCTCTTAAAGCAAATGCGGAAGCAATGAAATATCAAAAAACATATCCGCTGCGCGGAGGAATTGGCAGAGAGGAATTAAAAAGAATCCTGAAAACGGCTGTCTCCCATAAACGCTGGCAGTTGATTTTAGAATGGGGAGCAGATCATCAGTATTTCAGGCTAAGCAGCAGTCTGGTCCAGGCAGTATCTGAAATCGAGCTGCCTGAGGATATCAGGCAAAAGCTTGACGCTTTGCAAAAAATCTGGGAAAAGGCAGGGCTAAATCCTCCGGGGCAGGAAACTGCGGTTGCAGAATGCGGGGTACCCGCTGCAAAATTTCCGGAATATGCCGAATATCTTAAAACAAATAACGTCTGGAAACAGGTAGGAGAATTCTATATTGCAGCAAGTGCAATAGAAAAAGCTAAAATAATATTGGAAAAGCACCTGCAAGAAAATGGACGGATTACGGTTTCTGAAGCACGGGACTGCTGGCAGACTAGCCGTAAATTTGCGGTGCCTTTACTGGAATATTTTGATTCAATTCATATTACAGAAAGAAACGGAGACATCAGGGTAAAACCAGGATCTGCCCAAAATCGAGGCTAAGTTTTCTTTATTCCCTTTAGAGAATATTGATTTGGCTGCTCATGATCAACTTCGACCCGATATCCGGCAACTCTCAAAAACCGTTCAACGTTAATTTTGGATGTCTCATTATCGACAATGACCATGATTTCTGAAGGATCATCCGCTAAAGCTCTTTTGGTAAAAATTACGGGTTCCGGACAGGAATATCCTCTGGCATCAACAAGTTTCAAGACATCTAGCCTCCTTTTATATTCTATCCTATTGTACCATAAGCAGAGATCTCAACAATATCATATAATTAAATAAGAAATACAGAATATAAATATGTTAAATATATGATACAATATTTACACAAAGATTTGTAATTATATTTTATATAATATTTACATTAAAACATACATGTGAATATGCATGAAAATAAAAATGTAATTATGCATGTAAATAGTTATGTAAATGATATAAGATTCTTCTTTGTGTTTATATGCTTATTGGATTGGACACGACGCTCAGGATCCGCAGCAGGTGCATTATATTTATATATACAGTCTTTTTGTTGTATTACTGATAGATTTAAGGGCAGTACTATTTAATAAAACCATAAAAGTACAGTATATTTACATGCAAATATTAATGAATAAGGACATTAATATTTTATTAGTATTTAAGTGTAAATATTATAATGAATTTGGATAAACAAGAAAAATAATTTTAAGAGCGTCAAAGAATTGCCAAAGAATAAGACAAAGGTTCACATTCGAAGCATTAAGTGTTAAAATGATTCAGCAGACCCTAAAAGGTCTTGGGGATATATAGCGGCTGGTGTCGTTCCCGGACTTCAAATCCGTGTGTCGGGACGCAGAACGTTCCGAGGTGTGTTCGATTCGCACATATCCCCGCCATTCCTATAAAGGAGAGCGTAGCGTGAATACATTTGATTATGTAATGCTGGCGCTGCTGGTTCTGGGAGGCCTAATCGGGTTTCGGAAGGGCCTTATTACCGGTTTATCAAGATTTATCGGAAAGATCGCTGCGATAGGCATTGCGGTGTTTTTTTACAAACCATTTCTGAACCTATTGGAACCCGTTTTAGGGCTTGAAGCAAAACTGGAGCCCAAAATCGGAAATTTTTTGACCAAAATTGCTGAAAGCAAAGCATCCGGGACAGATCCCTACGGTGCCGCTGACAGCATCAGGCAATCCATGATTGGTCAGGCCACACCTGTTTTGACAGATTATGTCCTGAAGATTGGTGCTGTCCTGCTCTTGTTTATTTTAGCAGCATGTATCATTAATCTTATCATCGCTTTGGTCATTACCCCTATAGCAAAAAACTTAAGTTTTATCAACAGAGGGGGAGGACTGCTTTTTGGTTTACTGAGTACCTTTGTCGTGATTTCTTTGGTCCTGGGGTTGTTTTCACCGTTGTTAAGCACCGGTGACTCCGGATTGCTTAAGACGGGTAGCTCCTTACTTTATCCCTGGTTTATGCAAGGATACGATCTGATTTTATCAGGGATTTCTGTTTTTGCGGGGGATATTCTGGATAATCCTCTGAATTCTATACCTTTGCTGAATGGGCTGGTTTGAAAGAGAGGTTGAACGACCATGGATCTTAATGTAGGAGATATTGTCAGGCTCAAAAAGGCTCATCCCTGCGGCAATACAGAATTTAAGATCATGAGAACAGGTATGGATTTTCGGATTGAATGTCTGAAGTGCGGGCATCAGACTTGGATAACCAGGGCAAAGCTGGAAAGGAATATTAAAAAAATCCTGACGGCAGAAAACAGTCAGGGGATCTCGGACTGATTTAACTAGAATTTGAGGGGGAAAAACATGTCTCTGCATGTAGGAATAGTTGGGCTGCCCAATGTCGGCAAGTCAACACTATTTAATGCGATAACGAAAGCCGGAGCAGAATCGGCCAATTACCCGTTCTGTACTATTGATCCGAATGTCGGAATTGTACAGGTACCGGATTTTCGGTTAAAAGCACTGGCTAAAATTGTGAACCCGCAGCAAATCGTTCCGGCAGTTGTCGAATTTGTAGATATTGCCGGTCTGGTAAGGGGTGCAAGTAAAGGTGAAGGACTGGGCAACCAATTTCTTTCCCATATCCGGGAAGTGGATGCCATTGTTCATGTTGTACGTTGTTTTGAAGATGATAACGTTGTTCACGTCGAAGGTAAAATTGACCCGGAACGGGATATTGAAACGATCCGGATGGAATTGATCCTGGCAGATATGGAAACCGTATACCGCCGCCAGGCCAAGCTGGTCGGAATGATTAAATCCGGAGATAAGAAGGCCAAATTCGAAGCTGAGGTATTGGAAAAGCTCGTGAAAAAATTTGACCAGGGGATACCGGCTAATTTGGTTGGTTTCTCTGAAGAAGAAAAAGAATTGCTGAACAGTGTCAGTCTGTTGACCCTAAAACCGGTGATTTATGCCGCGAATGTTTCTGAAGCGGAAGCTTCCAACGGGGAAAATAACGCCAATGTCCAAAAAGTACAGGAAATAGCCAGACTCGAGAATGCTGAAGTCATTCCTGTTTGCGCCAAGATTGAAGCAGAAATTGCAGAACTTGAAGAAGATGAGAAAAAAATCTTTATGGAGGAACTTGGGCTCGCGGAATCTGGACTTGATCGGCTGATCAGGAGCGCGTTCAAGCTGCTTGGACTGATAACCTTCTTTACGGCAGGTCCTAAAGAGGTAAAGGCTTGGACGATCCGCCGGGAAACCAAAGCGCCTCAGGCGGCAGGTACGATTCATTCCGACTTTGAGCGGGGTTTTATCCGGGCAGAGGTCGTCAAATATGAACATTTTATGGAGAATAGTGGTCTGAATGGGGCCAAGGACAAGGGCTTGGTTCGGTTAGAGGGCAAAGAATATATCGTTCAGGACGGCGATATTATGCATTTCAGATTTAATGTCTAGATGAAAGGTTTTCAGAACTAGCAAGATCATCATTATTTGCAAATGACATAAGGAAGTGTTATAATATCGTGTTGTAGCATAATAACCCTGCTCCACACTCGAGGTGGGGCCATTTAGTCCGAGGGGAGGTGCATTTATGCAAGCGTACGAAGTGATGTACATTATAAGACCGGATCTCGATGATGAGGCTTCAAAAGCAAATGTTCAAAGATTTGAAGAGATCGTCAATGCCAATGGTGGTACAGACCTCAAGGTTGATATTTGGGGTAAAAGACGCCTGGCTTACGAGGTTAAGAAGTTCAATGAAGGTGTTTATGTCCTGATGAACTTCAACGGTGAAGCGCGTACGGTTGATGAACTGGAAAGGCTGATGAAAATTTCTGATGCTGTGATCCGGTTTATGACAACCAAGAAGGAATAATGATGCGGAGGGTTTAAGATGTTGAATCGTGTAGTACTTATCGGGCGATTAACGAAAGACCCTGAGCTACGCTATACACCAAACGGTGTAGCTGTTGCATCTTTTACGCTAGCCGTCGACAGGAATTACAAGAACAGCCAGGGCGAGAAAGAAACGGACTTTATTCCATGCGTTGTTTTTCGCCAGTTAGCTGAACTCTGCGCGAACTATTTGGCGAAAGGAAGACTGGCTGCAGTAGATGGCAGGATTCAGGTCCGCTCTTATGACGGTCAGGATGGGCAAAAAAGATGGGTGACAGAGGTCTTGGGAGAGAACGTCAGATTTTTAAGTCCCAAAGACAATAATGCCGGAGCATCTTCAACTCAAAATGATTTTGGTTCTTTTGCTCATGAAGTTAGTCTAGATGATGATATACCATTTTAGTTTGAAGGGAGGAGCGTTCATTGGCAAACGCTGCCGTAAAAAAGGAACGGGGACGCCGTCCGCGTAAAAGAGTATGCAGTTTTTGTGTTGATAAAGTTGAGAGCATCGACTACAAAGATACACAAAAATTGCGTAAATATATTACTGAGAGAGGCAAAATTCTGCCCCGTAGAATCTCAGGCAATTGCGCTAAACACCAGAGGCAAGTCACGATTGCCGTTAAACGGGCTCGCAGCATCGCGTTGCTGCCCTACATGATTGACTAGTAAAAAGGGAGCAACGCTCCCTTTTTTTATTTCATTTCCTTAATTTAGGCAACAGGGCAAGTTTTCTTTGTTCTGAGAAAAGTAGAAGAAGGAGTTTCAGCTTGATTTCGCGAAATCTTACATTACTTTTTTGCAGGAGGTATTGTTGTGGAGTCTGTTGCTGCAATCAATATTGATATCGTAAAATCCTCGAAAGCCATAGAGGAATTAAAAGTGGAGCTTCTCAAAGCTCAGTGGCTGGTCCAGCAGGGGACTTTAAGTGCTTCCCAGGAACAGCTTCTCGATAGTATGGCCGGCCTGGTCGGTTTAAGCTATTTGCTTACCCGCAGGCTTGGCTTTGACTATTCCCGTTTGGACAGGGTTTTGTTTAATAAAATGTCCCGGTGGCAGCGGGAAGATTTCCTTAGTCTCGAAACTGAATGGGGTGACCTGAGTCTTTTGCTTGGTTATCTTGTTCCCGAGGAAGACTGAACAGGAGAAAATTAAATGGTTATAAGTGATAAGGATGCACTTCGGTATGTATCCGGATTGATCGTATTGTTTCTTCCCTTACTTGCGTCTTTATTTGACTTCTGGAGCTGGATCGTCGAGGTATTATTGATTGTTTCCGTTTTATTTCAGACCAGAAGTACCGGCTGCCGAAAAACGGCCATTTTTTTAGGAATTGGTTATATTTTAGCTTTTATTCCAGTTGGAATCAGTGGAATCTCCCTGATTGGATTTACTCCCTGGGCAGGAATTTTGTTGGTTATCATAAAAGAAAAAGGGTTCTCTACCAGTCAGAGTATATTCTGGAGTTTGCTGCTGGCTGCGCTCATTGGGGCGTTACCGGTCATTCCTTCAGTCAACCAGGCCCTTCAGCCCGAGAATCTGGAAAAGAATATTGTTACAGTTCTTCAGTTCTATGAGCAGCAAGGCCTGTTCAGTGCTTTTCAGGAACAGGGGATTTCAATTGAGCAATTTGAAAGCACTCTCCGCACCATGGTTCCGGTCTACTATCAGTTAATGCCTGCTTTTGCCGGGATATTTGCGATGCTTGAGGTTGGACTGGTCTACCTGTTTTTCAGGATATTTTCTTTCGGGAACAAACTTAAGCCTTTTTCTTTATGGAGGATGCCCTGGTATGCGGTGTGGCTGGCAATTATCGGGATTGCTGCCTATTTGGGCGGAGACTACTTTGCCAACAGTATTCTGAGAATAACCGGAATGAATGTGATGACCGTTGCAGCTTCGATAACCAGTATTATTGGGCTGTCCTGCCTGGCTTATTTGATCAAAAGCTTGAAGTTTTCCCATCTGCTGATCTGGATTATTGTAATTATAGTGGCTTTCGTTTCACCGTTCTTTTTCATATGTCTAATATTTACGGGGCTTTTTGATTTAGTATTTAATTTCCGAAAGATCCCCGAAAAAATGGAGGAACAAAAACCGTGAAGGTAATATTAAAAGAAGATGTCAAGGCACTCGGTAAAAAGGGTAAAGTATGCGAAGTCTCAGATGGCTATGCCCGTAATTTTCTGATCCCGCGCGGACTCGCAGTTGAGGCAACCCAGGGAAATGTTCAGGACCTGGTGCATAAACAAAAACAGGAAGAACTGCGCAAACAGAAAGAAAAACAAGCGGCGCTGGATCTTTCCCAAAAAATCGAGAACATGGATATCATTGTCAAAGTGAAAGTCGGTGAAAAAGGCCGTTTATTCGGTTCGGTAACGAATAAAGAGATCGCCGAGGTATTGGAAAAGGAATATCAACTCAAACTAGATAAAAGAAAAATTGAAGTCAAGGAACCGATCAAAGGATTGGGAGAATATCAGGTTACGGTAAAGCTTCATTTTGAAGTAACAGCAAATCTGAAGATAAAGATAGAAGCTCAGTAAGACCGAAGAGTAAAGCACAAGGATGTGACCAGCGTGAAAGGCTTATTTAAGAAATTTTTACAACAGGAGGGGCAGGAAAATCACGAGAAATATACTGCGGAGATTGCGGACGGACAGTTAAAACTGGAGATAGACGCGCTGTATGTCGTGCTCTCCAACCTATACGGAACAGATAAATTAATTTTAAAGGCGAGCAAGCTGGAGGCTCTTACCCTGATGCGTTCCGACAAGCTCGAGGAACGAGTATTGGGCTTGCAAAAGCTTGTCAACGATGATCCCACGGACAAACCGGCGCCGGACCTGCAAGATATTCCGGCAATTCTGACGGAGGTTGAAGAGCAGATTGCCGAGACGGTTGCGAAGCGTTCCGTAGAAGACCGTTTAAATCAGGCGGTTGCCGAGAAAATGCAGGAGCGACACGAAGAATATATCAAAGAGATCAAGACCCAGGTTCTGAAAGAGACAGGAGGTCCTGAGAATGCGCAAACACTCCGAAAGCTTGCGCAGCTGGAAAAGATGAAAGCAACAAAGCCGGTATCCTCAGCAATTGAAATCCTGAGACCGCAGACGACGGAAGAAATTGTCGGACAGGAAAGCGCCTTGCAGGCCCTGCTGGCAAAGCTCGCGACGCCTTTCCCCCAGCACATCCTGATTTATGGTCCGCCGGGAGTCGGCAAAACATCAGCAGCCAGGGTTGCGCTGGAAACCGTCAAAAATTTTCCGGATTCTCCTTTCAGTAAGGATGCGCCGTTTATTGAAGTCGACGGTACGACGCTGCGCTGGGATCCGCGAGATGTCACCAATCCTTTGCTTGGTTCAGTTCACGATCCGATTTATCAGGGTGCGAAAAGAGATTTGGCTGAGACCGGTATCCCCGAGCCCAAACTGGGCTTGGTCAACGATGCTCATACTGGCGTTTTGTTTATCGATGAAATTGGAGAGATGGATCCAACGTTGCTCAATAAGCTGCTGAAGGTCCTGGAAGATAAGCAGGTTCATTTTGAGTCTTCCTATTATGATCCGCATGATCCTCAGATTCCTTTATATATCAAGAAGATTTTTGATGAAGGAGTTCCCGCGGATTTTGTACTGATTGGGGCCACTACGAGAGAGCCGCAGGATCTGAACCCGGCCTTGCGCTCCCGCTGTGCCGAAGTCTATTTTGAGCCTTTGGAACCGGCCCATATCACCCATATTATCAGACAGGCAGCTCTGAAACTAAATGTGCAGTTGGAAGAGAATGTACCGGAAATTATCAGTGAATATATGATTGAGGGACGAAAAGCGAACAGCATCCTTTTGGATGCGTATGGTCTGGCCAGGTTTAGGAATCCCGGCAAGAAGGAAGTCTTGATTTCGGAAGACGATGTCAGAGAAGTGCTCAGGTCAGCCAGACTGACTCCTTTCGTTCAAAAACGGGTAACCGCCGGCAAGGATACCGGCAGAATACTCGGACTAGGGGTATCGGGATTTCTTGGCTCGGTTCTGGAGATTGAGGTTAAAGTATTCAACGGGGAGACCGGCAAAGGAAGTATCCGCTTTAATGAGACGGCAGGTTCAATGGCCAGGGACGCGGTGTTTAATGCCGCAGCTGTAATTCGGAGCCTGACAGGAGAAGACTTGAAGAACTATGACCTCCATGTCAATGTGGTTGGTGGTGGCAGAATAGACGGGCCCTCGGCCGGACTTGCCACGACCATGGCGATTTACAGCGCCTTGAAGCAACAGCCTCTGAGAGGAGATGTAGCCGTGACCGGTGAAATCTCAATCCAGGGAAAAGTCAAACCGGTTGGTGGCATTTACGAAAAAATATTTGGGGCCAAACAGGCCGGTGTAAAAACAGTGATCATTCCGACGGAGAATCGCGGAGAAGTTCCTGCGGGATTAAAAGGAATTGAAGTCCTTGCTGTTGAAAATATAGAGGAAGCTATAAAAATTGCACAAGCCTAGCAAACGAGGAGAAATGAGCATGGAACTTTTGAAAGTTCCTCCCCATAATCTTGAGGCTGAACAGGCTGTTCTGGGCGCGCTGATGCTTGATCCCCAGAAGGGCAGTACTGTATTCGAGATTCTACGTCCGGAGGATTTCTACCGCGATAATCATAAAAATATTTACCTGGTCATCAGGGATATCTTTGAAAAAGGGGACCCTGTTGATCTGGTTACAGTGGCTGAGAACTTAAGGCAGGCAGGTAGGCTGGAGAGCATCGGGGGAATTGGAACAATCTCTCAGATCGCTGGATCTGTGCCTTCAGCGGCCAACGTGGAACATTATGCCCGGATTGTGGCGGAAAAAGCCCTGCTCCGTCAGCTGATCCGCATTGCCGGCTATATTGAAGAAAAAGGGTACGAAGCGGGAGAAGAAGCCCTTAGTTTATTGGAGGAAGCCGAAAGACTGATCGTAGAAATCTCTCAAAGACAGTCCAAGGAAGGTTTCGTTACGATCCGAAGCATTCTCCTGAAGACATTTGACAAGATCGAATACCTCTATTCCAATAAAGGAAACCTGACAGGGGTTCCGACCCATTTTCGGGAGTTGGACCGGATCACTTCCGGCTGGCAGGCTTCCGACCTGGTTATCATTGCCGCCAGACCATCGATGGGCAAAACGGCACTTGTCCTGAATATGGCACAGAATGCTGCGGTAAAATCCAAGGTTCCTGTAGCGTTATTCAGCCTGGAAATGTCCAAAGAGCAGCTTGTCCAGCGTATTCTTTGTTCGGAAGCGATGGTAGATCAGCAGCGGGTCAGGACCGGCGAACTATTGGACTCAGACTGGCCAAAGCTTACCCAGGCTGTAGGTCCACTGTCCGAGGCACCAATCTTTATTGATGATACCGTTGGGATATCCCTGGCAGAGCTTCGGTCTAAAGCTAGAAGATTAAAAATGGAACAAGGACTTGGACTGATTATTATTGATTATCTGCAGTTAATGACCGTCGGCAAGAAGGTAGAAAGCCGCCAGCAGGAAGTCGCCCAGATTTCCAGAGGCTTAAAAGGCGTTGCACGTGAACTATCCGTGCCGGTTATTGCCCTGTCTCAGCTTAACCGCGGTGTTGAGCAGCGTCAGGACAAGCGGCCACTGATGTCCGACCTTCTGGAATCCGGATCGATCGAGGCTGATGCCGATCTTATTTCCTTTATTTACAGGGATGAATACTATCACCCTGATTCGGAGAAAAAAGGTATTGCTGAGATTATTATTGCCAAGCACCGCAATGGTCCTGTAGGTACAGTTGAGCTTGGGTATTTGAAGGAATTTACGAAATTTGTTAACCTCGATAAGAATTATGGTTAATACACGGTAAGATTATCGTTTATATTTGGTTGTATCAAATATTCGAACATTTGGCCTAGGAATACAGCAAATGTTCGGATTTTATTGACAAACAGGGGCGATCGTTGTTAAGATGAAGTTTGGATTGAAGTCGTGATGGAATGGGGGATTTGCATTGGCGGCAGTCATACTGATCGGCACCCAGTGGGGTGACGAAGGAAAAGGTAAAATAACAGACTTTCTGGCTGAAAAAGCCGACATGGTAGTCAGATATCAAGGAGGAAACAACGCCGGACATACGGTTGTAATTAATAAGGAGACTTATAAACTCCATCTGATCCCTTCCGGGATTTTTTATCCGGAAAAGGTCTGCGTAATTGGCAATGGCCTGGTTATTGACCCGAAGGTGTTGATTGAAGAACTTGATTATCTCAAAGACAAGGGCGTAAGTACAGACAACCTTAGAATTAGCGGTAATGCCCATGTGATCATGCCCTACCATCGTATTCTTGATGTCCTAGAGGAAGAGTATAAGGGAGACCAAAAAATTGGAACAACCAAACGCGGTATCGGCCCGGCTTACAAGGATAAAGCTTCCCGTACCGGAATCAGGGTATTGGATTTTCTAGATAAAGACGAGCTGACAGCGAAGCTGCAATATAACCTTAAAGAAAAAAATCTGCTGATTACAAAGGTGTATGGACAGGAAGCACTCAGCTATGAAGCCGTGCTTCAGGAATGCCTGGAATATGCGGAGAGGATCCGGCCTTATGTCCATGATTCTTCCCTTGAAATCAACCATTTCTTAAGTGACGGGAAAAAGGTCTTGTTTGAAGGCGCTCAGGGAACACTTTTGGATTTGGACCATGGAACGTATCCTTATGTCACTTCTTCCAACCCTATAGCCGGCGGAGCCTGCATTGGTGCAGGAGTAGGACCGACACGGATCAACAAGGTTGTCGGGGTTGTTAAAGCCTATACGACCAGGGTCGGCGAAGGACCTTTCCCAACGGAATTGACCTGCCAAACAGGGGAACTTATCCGGGAAAAAGGCGGAGAGTATGGGACAACAACCGGACGGCCGCGGCGCTGTGGCTGGCTGGACGCTGTCATTACCCGTTATGCGGTGCGGATCAGCGGCATTTCTGATTTTGCATTTACCAAACTGGATGTCCTGACAGGAATGGACACGTTAAAGATATGTACAGCTTATCGCTACAAAGGTGAAGTTCTTTATGATTTCCCGCAAAGTCTGAAAGTCCTCTCCGAATGTGAAGCGATTTATGAAGAGATGCCGGGCTGGCAGGAAGATCTGACGGAAAGCAGCGAATATAGCCAGCTGCCGGAGCAGGCCAAGAATTATATCCACCGCTTGGAAGAGCTGACCGGTGTTCCGGTTACCATGCTCGCTGTCGGGCCTGGCCGCAATCAAACGATTACGCGGGGTAATATCTTTTAAGAATTTTGATAATGAATCTGAATTTACTTTGATTTTTTCAGATTAATTCCTGGTTCTTGGATGTCAAGGATTATTAAAGTTTTGCTTGACAGCCCAGGGGCTGAAATGATAGAATCATGAATTGTGGCCTGGGCCATTAGCTCAGTCGGTAGAGCACCTGACTTTTAATCAGGGTGTCCCGCGTTCGAGTCGCGGATGGCTCACCAGTTATGTTGAAAATGCTTGTATTCGTAAAGGGTACAGGCTTTTTGCATTTTTTGGACGCAGGCAGACACCATGACTCGGGGAAGAAACCCTGACGAATAAAGACCATGTTTTTTCGCTTGCGAATTTGAAAGGATCTTGGTTACAACGTTCTTTAAATAAGCAAATATATGCAGCCCATAAGTATCTAGGGTTGGTCTGGGTGTCAGGGCTTGCAAGCCCTAACTAAATTTGGTATTTAGAAGTTTAGCAAATCAGAGCAAGCTATAAAATAGGTGATTGCGACAAGAGCCAAGGCGATTTTGATAGGTTTATACCCAAGTCTTCACCATCCGAAGCCCGTCTACGTATGCTGTAATTAAAGCTACCAAAAAGGCGGGAATCAAAATGAATATACCAATCACTGAACGTACGCCGCTTGTTATCGCGGCTGAGATTAATAGGATCAAACAACAGACATGTAAAATCATGCTTACCAATGCCATTGAGGTCGGCAAGCGCCTGAAGGAGGCCAAGGCCCTGCTCCCGCATGGAGAATGGGGAAAATGGTTGATCGAATCGGTGAGCTATTCCCAGCGCACAGCCAACAGACTAATGCAGCTCTTTGAAGAATATGGAGATAAACTGTTCGTTTCCGTCGATGACGGGGGGAACTCAAATTCGTCAGCGCTGACGAATTTGACCTACTATCAGGCCCTCCTTCTTCTGGGGATTCCGGAAGATGAGCGGGAGAAATTTATTCTGCAGCATGATGTTAAAGATATGACTTCCCGGGAGCTTGATCAGACTCTCAAAGAACTGAACCAAACCGCTCCGGAGAAAGTGCAGGCTCAAGTCACGCCCATACCAAATAATCCTCAGGATATCAAAATAGAATATATAACCGCCAAAAAAACCGACAAACCAAAAAGTGGGCCAAAAACTGCAGTCCCCTCAACCTTTACCACGAAGTATGAAGAAAAATGCGCCGCTTGCTGCAAAACTATCGCCGATACATTCTACGAACTGCTGACAGCGCTCGGCCAACTGGCCAGACTTGATCCGGCGGTAAAGGAAAAATGCAATAAAGACGCGAGCCGGCTTGCAGAAAATATGGTCGAAAGGCTTAAAGAGTGGCCGCCTGTTGTCAAGACAAATATGCCGAATGTTAAAACCTACGCAACCCATGAAAGGTGGTAAAATCGCCAACACCTTTATACGGGAGTCGGCTTTGGCCGACTCACCACGGATATGCATTTCCGGAGCGTAAGAAAAAAAAACCTAAAAAAGTTCTTTACTATTTGTCGTATTATCTGTATAATACAGAAACGTGAGCGAAAAAATTGGGTGAAACCATTATAGATGGTTCACGAACGTATCGCCTATGGCCCGTTGGTCAAGCGGCCTAAGACACCGCCCTTTCACGGCGGTAACACGGGTTCGAATCCCGTACGGGTCACCAATTTAATAATTAGACTAGGTTTTGATAGATTGGTAATCGATCACGCCTCGGTAGCTCAGTCGGTAGAGCAGAGGACTGAAAATCCTCGTGTCGGCGGTTCGATTCCGTCCTGAGGCACCATACGTCCTGTAAAGCGAGTTATAACGGTTTTTTGCTGTTAAGGGCTCGTTTTTGTTTTTGCCGCAACCCTACACACATCCTTTCGGATCCCCATAGATTATAACAACGAACATAGATGGGGGGATTTAGGTGCGCGTACTTAAGATCGGAGTCAGAGGAAATGATGTGATGGAAGTTCAGGCTTTGCTCAAAAGGCTGGGCTATGATCCGGGGACGGTAGACGGAGTATTCGGAACAAATACAGAGCAAGCGGTGAAGCAGTTTCAGGCGGCCAGTGGTCTCCAAGTAGATGGAATCATTGGTCCAATCACTTATCAAAAGCTCTTGCCGTTACTAAACGGCTACATAATGGTTACGGCTGCTGCGGGAGATACGTTATATCAGATTGCCAACCGTTATAAAATCAATACTCAGCGGCTTCTGGCAGCAAATCCCGGGGTCAGTTCTGACAATATAAGATTAGGACAACAGTTGACCGTGCCCTATGCTTTTGATGTTGTCGATACAGACCTCAATTATACCTACGAAATCATGCAGCGGGATATTGCCGGGTTACAGAAACGCTATCCTTTCCTGGAAACCGGGGTTGCAGGGAAAAGTGTTCTCGGGCGGAATCTTTACTATCTGAGACTGGGTAATGGACCGAATCAGGTATTCTACAATGCGTCGCATCATTCACTGGAGTGGATCACAACGGTTATGCTAATGAAGTTCTGTGAAAATTATCTGAAAAACTATGTGGACGGAACTTCGGTCAGGGGATACAACATAAGAGAGATATGGAGCCAAAGCTCAATTTATTTAATTCCTATGGTGAATCCAGATGGTATTGATCTGGTTTTAAACGGACTTGAGATGAATCACCCTTTCTACACATCTCTTCTGAAATGGAATGAAGGCCGGATGAACTTTGGCCAGGTCTGGCAGGCCAATATTCGTGGCGTAGATCTGAACCACAATTATGATGCATCCTGGCAGTTGTCGAAACAAGCGGAAGCCAGTCATGGGATAACCGGGCCCGGCCCGACTAGGTTTTCGGGGGTAAGACCGGAATCTGAACCTGAATCTAAGGCGGTTGCAGACTTTACGAGAAATCACAATATTAGACTTGTCCTGGCCTACCACAGCCAAGGCAGGGTAATCTACTGGAACTACAGAGGTCTGGCTTCGGCCAGGGACCGGCAAATCGCACTTAGTCTGGCAGAGAAAAGCGGCTATGCGTTGGAAGAAGCGACTGGAATAACATCGTATGCGGGCTATAAGGACTGGTTTATCGAAAAATACCGAAGACCGGGCTATACAGTTGAGGTTGGACTTGGCCGAAATCCCCTGCCTATTTCTCAATTCGCGCAGATATATCGGGAAAATGAGGGAATGCTGTTACTGGCGGCGCTTGTTACTGCAGGCTAAGAAAAAGGATGATGAAGTATTGAAACTGGTAGTGTAGGAAGCAAACATAATGGCCTCTTGACAAAGGAGAGAGGCGTATTAACCTCAAAATAAAACCTGCACCAAATCTGGAGTAGAGTCAACGGAGCTAGTAATATCGTTGAAATTGTAAAAATTAAACTGATAATCTTGCCTAGTATAAAATTTTGAAGTATAATAATGCTTACCCGACAAAGATACGCCATGGTCCTAGAACATGCTAGGAAGTCTAAAGCCTTGAAATATTATGCGGAAGTGGCTCAGTGGTAGAGCATTGGCTTCCCAAGCCGAGGGTCGCGGGTTCGAATCCCGTCTTCCGCTCCAATTTAAGAATATAAGGCCAGTTTTAAGCTGGTTTTTTTATCGGAAAAGCTAATTAATGGTATTTTAGCGGGACGCATGTATAATAAAGATTACACGAGGCTTTAGTGAGGCGTTAAGCCGAAAGGAGCTGAAAGGAAAAGAATGTTATCTGACTCTAACAGCCGAATGTTTCGCAAGAAGGGCAAGCTCAAGAAAATTGTGGCAATATTGACCATTGTGATCATGACAGCAGTATTAGGCGGATGTAATTCATTGGATGACGCGGTAGCGAAAGCGAAGCCGCTTATTCCCAAAGGATATGACTTGGTAACAGTTGAACAAGTCAGTGATAATTCCGGGATTGTATTTTACACGTTTGAAGAAGAATTAAGCACAGGAATATTCACAAAAAACAGCTTTGGCTGGAAATGGACAGGAAGTGCGGTTGGCAAGCTTGTCACTTATCCCGACGGCCTACAGTGGCGATATGCGGATCTTGGAGAAGACGGCACCCAATATTCGGTCTATTACGGCAAGATAACGAATAAGGATATTGTACGTGTAACTGTTACGACGATCGGCGGGGAAAAGGTCCAGGGGAAAATTGTTAACACCGATCAGCTGAGATTATGGTATGCGTTTGTCAGTGAACCGCAGGTCCCATCGGTAAGCGCAGATATCACCGGATACTCCGCTGAAGGAAAGGTCATCTACTTGTTCAGTCAGCCTAAACAATAATAAGGAGGATACGCATGGCTAAACATATTCAGACAGTCATTAAGGGGAACTTAGCCTCAACAGCCAAAACCGGAGGATGCGGAAAATGCCAGACATCTTGCCAATCGGCTTGTAAGACTTCTTGTACAGTTGGCAATCAGGTTTGTGAAAAATAACAGGAACATCATAGAAGACAGACAGACGGTTATTTATAAAGGGGTTCTGTAAAAAAGCTTGGCGTCAGCCAAGTTTTCTTTTTTCATAAAGGTATTTCAATGGTATAATTGTTCTAAATACGATTACGATGGGCAGAGGATACAGAAACATGAAATTAACGAACTACAATATAGCAAAAAATGTACATGTGTATACGCAAGGGAAACTTCAGATTGCCTACGATGTCAATTCGGGGTCGCTTCATGTGATCGATGACAAGACATATGCTTTTATTCAGGAATTGATAACATATCAGCAAAAGAACAGTTTGGAAGATTCAGAAGAGATGCTGGACAGTTGCGGGTATAATCTTTCTTCTGAAGAGAAACAGGAAATCCTGGTAGAATTGAAAGTGCTTCAGGATCAAAAGCTGTTGTTTTCCTGCGAGCCCGAAGAAACAGTACTGCCGTTTTCTGATCGGCCGGTGATCAAGGCGATGTGTCTGCACGTTGCGCATGACTGCAACCTGCGCTGCAAATATTGTTTCGCGGGAACAGGACCTTTCGGCGGTAACCGCGAATTGATGAACGTTAAGACAGGTAAGAAAGCGTTGAAATTTTTATTAGACCACAGCGGAGACCGGGGACATTGCGAGGTTGATTTCTTTGGCGGCGAACCGCTGATGAATTTGCCGGTTATCAGGGAATTGATTGTTTACGGCCGGGAAATAGCCGCTCAGGCCGGTAAAAAGATCAAGTTTACACTGACGACGAATGCGGTTCTCATGGATGAAGAGACAGCCAGATTTTTGGAAGACGAAGGAATCAGTGTTGTACTGAGTCTGGACGGACGCAAGGAAGTAAACGATAGAATGCGGCCTTTCCTGAACGGAGCCGGAAGTTATGACCGGATTATGCCGCAGATTCTTAAATTTACAGAAATGCGGCCGGAGACGTCGCGTTATGCTGTCGGCAATTATTTTTATGTCCGAGGAACCTATACACATTTCAATAAAGACTTCTACAAGGATGTCCTGCATATGGCGGACAGCGGCATCCGAAGGATCTCTGTGGAGCCGGTGGTAGCTTCTCCGCAGGAAGTGTATGCTTTCAGAGAGGAAGATCTGGCAGAAATCAAAGAAAGCTACGATATTTTAGGAGAAAAAGTGCTGGAATATCGCGAGGCAGGGAAAGAATTTGTCTTTTTTCACTTCAATGCAGGTCTCGATGAAGGACCTTGCCTGATTAAGAGGCTGTCGGGCTGCGGGGCCGGACATGAGTATGTAGCTGTTTCGCCGGAGGGGGATATTTACCCCTGTCACCAGTTTGTCGGACAGGAAAAATATAAAATGGGATCTGTGAATGATCTGAACTGTGAACTGAAGGAAGAAATTGTTCAGTCCTTCCGCCAGGCGCAGGTCTATGCGAAGGAAGAATGCCGCGTCTGCTGGGCACGCTTCTCATGCAGCGGCGGATGCCATGCAGCCAATGAAGCTTTCAGCGGGGAACTGACAAAAGTGTATCCGATGGGATGCGAGCTGCAGAAAAAAAGGCTTGAAGTCGCGTACTATCTTAAAATCATGGAAGCCAGGCAAAGGGTTCTTGTTTAACAAGAGAACCCTGGCACAAAGGAAGAGTTTCTTTGACTCTTTTGTTTCTAAGGAAAGATTAATTAAACCTTCCTATTATTGATAATAGAAAGGTCGCAGGTTAGGAGAAAAAATGCAAAAAAAATCTCAGAAGATCACCGTAGGTATTATCATAGGGATCATCTGCATTTCCCTTATTGGATCAACATTTTATGCAATTTCCCTTCCAGGGTCTGATAATACGGAAGATACCCAGGGCCAGGAAGCGTTGGAGCAGGAATACAATCAGCGGAAGCAAGCCGTCGTGGAACTCAGCGCAGCACTCGAAAAGAGCCCGGAAGACGTCGAAGCGCAGCTGGCTCTGGCCGACGCTTATTATCGAAAAGCGAGTACAACAATTGAGCTTAACGATGAAGAATACCAGGAAGATCTGCAGAATGCGATAACGTATTACCAAAAAGTCCTGGCACAGAAAGACGACAATGATGTAAGGTTAAAACTTGCAATATCCGCATTCCTTTCACGTGATTCTGATCTTGCGGATGAAACATACAAAGAATTAATTGAAAAGGAACCGCAAAATGTGGATGTGCTATATTGGTATGGGATGTTCCAGTTTTACAGCAAAGAAGATTACAAGAAGGCCGAGCAGTACTGGCAGACGGCGTTAAAATACAATACGGATGAAAAGATGAAGACCAAGCTCGAGGAAATGATTGCAAGAGCTCAGGACATTGAACCTTAGACAAACGAACCTGAGACAAGTAACGGCAGACATGTTAACAACAGGATGAGTAAGCGCCTGAACCACAGATCGGGAAGGTGAACAGATGTATTTTGCAACACTGGCCAGCGGCAGTTCCGGTAATGCCATATGTGTAGGGGAAGAAAACAGGAGTCTGCTTGTGGATTGCGGCATTGCGGCCAAGAGAGTGCTTACGAACCTCGAGATGATTGATATCGCCGCTCCTCAGCTGGAAGGGATCATCATTACCCATGAACATTCCGACCATGTCAAGGGGGCCGGCGTGCTGGCCCGCAAGCTGAAGATTCCCGTCTATGCGACAGCCGGAATTTGGCAGGAAATTGAAACGGTGCTTGGGGATATTAATTCTGAACAGAAAAGAATTATTGACCGGGACATCTATCTTGCGGGTATGGATGTGAAACTCTTCCCGACTTCCCACGACAGCAGGGAAAGCTACGGTCTTAAAATAACAGGTAAAACGAATACGCTAGGCATAGCGACTGACAGCGGCATTGTTACAGAAGAGATGCATCGGAATCTTCGGGGCTGTGATGCCTACGTCGTCGAGGCAAACCACGATTTGGAAACACTATGGCACGGAAGGTATCCGTACTATTTGAAGAAAAGAGTCAGCGGAAATGCTGGACATTTGAGCAATGTCCAGCTTGCTGAGGCCTTGACGGAATGGCTCGATGAAAACACGCAAAAAGTCGTGCTTGCTCACTTAAGTGAAGAAAATAATACGCCGCAAATGGCGCTCAGTACAGTCGTGAAGATGCTTCGGGATTCGCAGGCTAAGGAAAAATGCGTGAATCTAAAAATCAGGGTAGCACCGAGACATTATCCGCACGAACTTATTACACTGGGATAGTATGTCAAGAGAGCATAACTGACAGACTAAATTTGAGGTAGACATGATACATACTGGATAGGAGGGATGTCAGATGGATGATTATGATGACCGGGACAATTTCGGACGAAGGAGTGGGAAACCCCGTATTGTTTCAACGGTTTTGCTTGCTGTCATCAGCGCAGTTCTGGGCGGCTTGATTGCTGTCGTTCTTGTTCCTGCGGTATATCCTCAAGGCAATTATTTGGAAGGTGGTAATAAGGTTGTCGTTCAACAGGGAGAAAATCCCCCGATTACATCCTCAGGTGCTACCGGTGAGGAGTCACCGGTGATTAATATTGCCAGCACAGTAGGGCCTGCTGTCGTAGGTGTGGCCAACTTTCAGTATAGCGGGAATATTTTTGCTGGCAGCAGTGATGGACTCAGTGAAGCAGGAAGCGGTTCCGGCTTTATCATCAATGCTGCCCATGGCTATATTGTTACCAACTATCATGTCATTGGAGATGCTGAAAAAATTATTATTTCGCTTGCCGATGGTCGGGATGTTCCTGGAACGCTTGTCGGCGGTGATCCGCGGACCGATTGCCGTGCTCAAAATTGACGGTACGAAGGAACTTGCGGCTGTCCAGCTTGGAGATTCCGCAGCCTTAAAAGTCGGAGAATCCGTCGTCGCGATCGGGAATCCGGGAGGCCAGGATTTTGCCCGTACAGTCACAGCCGGTGTGGTATCAGCGACAGACAGGTTTCTTCAGCTGCAGGGGGAAGCCAGCTTCAATCTGATTCAGACGGATGCGGCGATTAACCCAGGCAACAGTGGCGGACCGCTCGTCAATTACAGCGGCCAGGTTGTCGGAATAAATTCAGCCAAAAATGATACCCAGGGCTTTGAAGGTATGGGGTTTGCGATCCCAATTTCCGATGCCCTGCCTGTAATTCAGCAGCTCATTGAAAAAGGGTTTGCGAGCCATCCGGCTTTGCAGATCAATATCGACGACCGTTACACGGAGGAATACGCTTCATTCAAAGACTGGCCGGCAGGCTGTTATATCGCCAGTGTCGAAAACGGCGAGGCGGCAGCTAAAGCCGGTATCCAGGCCGGAGATATCATTACGGCCATTAACGGAACAGCCATAACCAATTCTCTGGAGCTGACACACGAACTCTTTAAATACAAGCCGGGAGATAAAGTATCTGTCAGCTATTTCCGGGGCGGCAGCACGTATAAAACGGATGCGGTACTCGGAGAAATCAGATCAGAATAGAACAACCAGAAACTAGAAAGACCGAACGAATCGGCTATAGGAAGACATTCACACTATGTCAGCTAAAGACTGCCGCCAAAAGCTTGGCGGCAGCCACATTTTCTATAGGGATAGGCACTTTTCCCGGCATTCTCATACAATAATAAGGACGAGATGCTAAGCAGGACGAGACACAGGGCCGGACAGAAAAAGTTGCTATTTTGTTACACAGATGAAACCTGATATAATAGAGTCTGATGCTAAAGGATTAAAACGCTGTTTTTTATAGATTGAGCAGGCTGTTTAAATAGAAGGAGACAGGTAAATGACGAAACAAATGCATATCGGACTAGATGTCGGTTCAACCACCGTTAAAATTGCAATACTTGATGAAAAAGATAACTTGGTTTTCAGCAGCTACCAAAGGCATTTTTCAGATGTCCAGCATACAGTCAGCAACCTTCTGCAAAAGATTTACAGTCAGTTCCGCAATGAAAAAGTCACCATGAACGTGACAGGTTCAAGCGGTATGTCCACTTCCGAACAGATTGGGATTCCTTTTATTCAGGAGGTCATTGCCTGCCAAAAAGCTGTTGAACGATTTATTTCGGATACGGATGTTGCGATAGAACTGGGCGGCGAAGATGCCAAGATCACATATTTTGGGGAATCGCCCGAACTCAGGATGAACGGTACCTGCGCCGGCGGGACAGGTGCGTTTATTGATCAAATGGCCATCTTGCTAAAAACCGACGCTGCGGGTCTCAATGAACTGGCTTCGCATCATCGAGAGATTTATCCGATCGCTTCGCGCTGCGGGGTTTTTGCTAAAACAGATATTCAACCGCTCTTAAACGAAGGTGCGGCCAAGGAAGATATTGCCGCCTCAATTTTTCAGGCTGTCGTGAATCAGACTATTGCGGGTTTAGCCTGCGGCAAACCAATCCGAGGCAATGTGGCATTTCTGGGCGGACCGCTTTCTTTCCTGCCTGAACTGCGCCAGCGCTTTATTGAAACCTTGAAGCTTAAACCGGAAAATATTATCGCGCCAGATAATGCTCAGTTTTTTGTGGCGATTGGGGCAGCCTTGGCTTCAAAACAGAGCGAAGTCTGCGATCTTCACGTGATCTATGAGAACATCCCGAATCTGCATAATTCGGATTCGGCTACTACCCTGCTCCAGCCTTTGTTTGCCAGTGAAGAAGAGTATGAAGCCTTCAGTCAAAGGCACCGGGGAAATTCCGTCGCGAAGAAACTGCTGGCTGAAGCCAGTGGAACCTGCTTTTTGGGCATCGATGCCGGATCGACCACGACGAAACTTGCCCTGATCGATGGAGATGGCAATTTGCTTTATTCCCATTATGGAAGCAACGGAGGAAGTCCGTTAAAATCTACGGTTTCTGCTCTGCAAAAGCTTTATCAGGCTTTGCCGTCCGGAGCCACGATTGGCGGTTCCGTCGTGACCGGTTATGGAGAAGCCCTGCTAAAGGCTGCCCTCAAAGTTGATCACGGAGAAATAGAAACGGTTGCCCACCTTAAGGGAGCCGAATATTTTCTGCCCGGTGTTGACTTTATCCTCGATATCGGTGGCCAGGACATGAAATGCATGCAGATCCGCGACGGCGTTATTCATAATATCATGCTGAATGAAGCATGTTCTTCAGGCTGCGGGTCGTTTATCGAGACGCTGGCCCAGTCCCTGAGTTTGTCTCTCCCGGAATTTGTGCAAAGAGGTTTATTTTCGAAGACCCCGGTCGATTTGGGCACCCGTTGCACCGTGTTTATGAATTCCAAAATCAAACAGGTCCAAAAAGAAGGGGCGGATATCGGCAGCATCGCGGCCGGGATCTCGTATTCAGTCGTCAAAAATGCGTTGTACAAAGTCATACGGCTACACAATTCTTCCGAAGTTGGCAAGAAAATCGTTGTTCAAGGCGGAACGTTTAATAATGATGCTGTTTTAAGAAGTTTTGAACGTGTCACCGGTCGCCAGGTCATTCGTCCGGACATTGCCGGTATCATGGGCGCATTCGGAGCAGCTCTTATCGCCCGCGACCATTATCAGGCCGGAGAACAGACTACCCTGCTTGGTGAAAATGAACTGGAGGATTTCCATACCGAGACTCGTACGCGCCACTGTGGCCTATGCGGCAATAATTGCCTGCTGACGGTCAACCAATTCTCGGACGGCAGGGAGTTTCTGACAGGAAACCGCTGCGAACGCGGAGCCGGACTGGAAAGCACCTCTGAGGATATTCCGAACCTTTTTGCCTATAAATATGAGCGTCTTTTTGCCTATAAACCACTGAAGAAGGAAGAAGCAGCCCGTGGCGAAATCGGGATTCCACGGGTCCTGAATATGTATGAGCATTATCCGTTCTGGTATACGCTGCTAACGGAGCTCGGTTTCAGAGTTATTTTGTCTGGCCGCTCCTCGAAAAAGATATTTGAGCTCGGCATGGAGACCGTAGCTTCCGAGTCGCTGTGCTATCCGGCTAAACTGGCCAACGGGCATATTAAGGACCTTCTGAACAAAGGAGTCAAGCGGATTTTTTATCCGTGCCTTCCGAGGGATGAAAAAGAGCTGGCTGGCGCGAATAATAATTACAACTGCCCGATTGTCACTTCTTATCCGGAATCCCTTCATGCCAATGTGGATGAAATAAGGAACGAAGAAGTTGAGTTTATTTTCCCGTTCCTGCCGATCGATGATATGGCACGTTTAAAAGTCCGGATCTATGAAGAATTTAAAGCAATGGGTATAACACGACAAGAAGCAGCAAGTGCTGTGGATAAGGCTTTTGCCGAAAGAGATGCTGTTCGCCAGGACCTCAGAACCAAGGCAGAAAAAGTATTGGACTATTTGCAAAAGAACAACCTGAAAGGCATCGTACTTGCCGGTCGGCCGTATCATACCGATCCGGAGATCAACCACGGGATTCCGGAGATGATTACCGGTCTGGGGATCGCTGTGCTGACTGAAGATTCTGTCGCTCATCTTGGCCAGGTGGAAAGGCCTATGCGCGTCCTCGACCAATGGGTCTACCACTCCAGGCTGTATGCAGCAGCAAGTTTTGTGGCAACCAGGGATGACTTGGAACTTGTCCAATTGAATTCGTTCGGCTGCGGACTGGATGCCGTCACCACGGATCAGGTTCAGGAGATACTGCACCAGTACAGAAAGACCTATACCCTGGTCAAAATTGATGAGATTAATAATCTGGGCGCTATTCGTATTCGGATACGTTCATTGCTCGCTGCAATGAAGGAAAGAGACAAAAAACAAATTCATGCGCATAAGCTTTTTGAGACACCCAAAAGAGTCATGTTTACAGAAGAAATGAAGCATGAGTATACGATTCTTTCTCCGCAGATGGCACCTATCCATTTTGAACTGATAGAAGAAGCCACCCGTTTAGATGGCTATAAGATAGAGATTCTGCCCGATGTCGAGATGGATGTTGTCGAACAGGGACTGCTTCATGTGCATAACGATGCCTGTTATCCTTCAATCCTGGTTGTCGGTCAGATTATGGCGGCGCTGAAATCAGGCCGTTACGACCTGAACAAGACGGCAGTCATCATGTCGCAAACAGGCGGCGGCTGTCGGGCTAGCAATTATATCGGTTTTATCCGCAAAGCCTTAAAAGATGCCGGCATGGAACAGATTCCGGTTATTTCCCTTAATGCCGGCGGTCTGGAGTCCAATCCCGGGTTCAGACTTTCCTTGAAGATGATTAAGCGGTGTGTCATGGCAACGGTTTACGGCGATTTACTGATGCGCGTAACCAATGCTATACGCCCCTATGAAAAAAACAAAGGAGAAACGAATGCCCTCCTGGCCAAATGGCTGAAGGATCTGAAGCCGACTCTCGCGGCGATGAGCCTGCGGGAATACCACCGGAATATCCGCCGGATTATCCAGGACTTCGATCATATCGAGATTCTGGATGTCAAGAAACCAAAGGTCGGGGTGGTTGGCGAGATCCTTGTTAAATTCCATCCGTTTGCCAACAACTTTATTGTCGATGTCCTGGAAAAGGAAGGCGCTGAAGCCGTTCTGCCGGATCTGATGGATTTCTTTATGTACTGTGCGTATGGAACGATCTTCAGAAGAAAAAAACTTGCTGGCTCACTGAAAGGCGAACTTATCAGCCGCTATATTATCTGGCGGTTGGAAAACTACCGCCGGACAATGAAACGCGCTCTGGCAAAGAGCAACCGTTTCCATCCTCCCAAATCGATTTATGAGTTGGCCGATATGGCCGGCAAAATCATGCATCTCGGACATCAGACCGGCGAAGGCTGGTTCCTGACCGCAGAAATGCTGGAACTGATAGAAAGCGGAGCAACGAACGTCGCCTGTCTGCAGCCGTTTGCCTGCCTGCCAAATCATATCACGGGTAAAGGGATGGTCCGCGAACTTAAACGGCGCTATCCGCTGGCGAATATTGTGCCTATCGATTACGATCCGGGTGCCAGCCAGGTGAATCAAATCAACAGAATTAAATTGATGCTTTCAGTCGCTTTCAAAAATATGGAGAAGGCGGAAGCAGTCAATAATGCCAATACAAACGATAAAAACAAAATGAATAACAACGCCGAGCAAATTCAATCTACACTTGGCGAGGGAGCGGCAGCTTTGCATAACACTGAAGAGGGTACAGAGCAGTCGTATTCCGAACAAAAGATTATTTAACAAAAAACCTCTTCAGTATTGTACGCTGAAGAAGTTTTGAATATTTATTAAAGTAGATTAGGAATACTAAATGAGTCCGTTATTCTGTTTCATCTGTTGTTCGGCATAGGCGATCATTTTTTTGACCATCTGGCCGCCGATCGGGCCGCCTTCCAGACCATTCTGCCTGGCAGTAACATCGCCTTTATAGTGATCGTTATTTTCCCTTACAAAATCAAGATGGCCGATTTCAGCCGCAGCCTCCATTTTTAGATTCTGCAGCAGCTTTTTTTTGCTTTCACTTGTTCTGCTCATTTTTTTCACCTCCATCAATATTATTGACACTTTTGAAAAAAATTTTCATTGTAAATAATCCAATATTAGAGAGATTTAACCTTCAAGTTTTTGATTGCAAATATTTGGACGCAGACATAGTGACTGGAGTTGGGGAAAACATGCTGCAGATCAAAATTCTGGCGGTAGGGAAAATCAAAGAAAATTATTTAAGAGAAGGGCTGAAGGAATACACCAAGCGTCTTGGCGCGTACATCCGGCTTGAGATGATTGAAGTTGAGGACGAACCATGCCCCGAAAAGGCATCAGCTGTCGACGAAGCAAAAGTAAAACAAAAAGAAGCTGAAAAGGTCCTTAAATTAATTTCACCTCAGGATTATGTGGTTTTGCTGGATCTTCTGGGAAAGGAACTTTCTTCACCCGAACTTGCCGCTTTGTTTGATGAAAAAGGACTTTCGGGCCAGAGCCGGATCACTTTTGTGATCGGCGGATCTCTCGGTACGGCAGATGAAATCCGAAAACGCGCCGATTACCGGTGGTCGTTCTCGAAGCTTACCTTTCCGCATCAGATGATCAGGCTTGTCCTGCTGGAGCAGATTTACCGGGCGTGCAAGATCAGCAAAGGTGAACCCTACCACAAATAGAATTGATGGAGGTAAAGATACTTCAATTAATATGTTCAAGGCTAAAGTAAAAATAATATTGATTCCTTGTCGAAAGAGCGATATAATGAATCAGGATTAAAACTGAATAGACAGAACAGGTGTTGAATGAAGCTAATAATCTGATATGCTGATATGCACATCATTCAATGAATAAGGAAAGTCGGGTAGAAGCCCGCGCGGTCACGCCGCTGTGAAAGTGGAGTTCTTCAGGTATACCACTGGGAAACTGGGAAGGTCTGAAGATCGATGATGCTTAAGCCAGAAGACCTACCTGTTTTAGTGTCTCACCATATACTCTACGAGTGATAGAGAGGGGGATGTTATGTGCAAGACCGAGGAAAACTTCCTAGCATATGAGCCTCTCGACGTAAGATGTTGAGAGGTTTTTTGTTTCATATCTTATATAGGAGAGTTTGACGATGATAAATAAAAAGATTTGGATAATGGGTCTCGTACTTATGTTTATGTTCTTGCCCCGGCAGACATATGCCATGCATATCATGGAGGGTTTCCTTCCTGCGGGTTGGTGTATTGCCTGGGGTGCTTTGGCAATACCTTTTGTTCTAGCTGGTTTTTTCTCTATCAGAAGAACCGTTGGAGAGCATCCCAAAACATTAATGCTTTTGGCGATGGCAGGCGCCTTTGCTTTTGTTTTGTCTTCCCTGAAGATTCCTTCCGTTACAGGAAGCAGTTCACATCCTACAGGAGTTGGCTTTGGCGCTATCTTGTTCGGACCGACCGCGATGGCGGTAATTGGCTTGATCATACTGCTGTTTCAGGCCATCTTACTGGCTCATGGGGGATTGACAACGTTGGGGGCAAATACTTTTTCGATGGGAATTGTGGGGCCGCTGATAGCTTTTGCTACATATAAAATTGTGAAGAAAGCAAATGGACCGCAGTGGCTTGCTGTGTTTCTCGCTGCCGCACTTGGGGATTTATTTACTTACGTCACGACATCGATACAGCTTGCACTGGCGTTTCCTGCTGAAACAGGCGGCGTTATGGCGTCACTAACCAAGTTTTTAGGTATTTTTGCCTTAACGCAAGTACCATTGGCGATCAGTGAAGGTATTTTGACAGTGCTAATATTTAAGGCGATTTCATCCTATGCCGGGGATGAGCTTAAAGACTTAAAAATACTTTCAAAGGGGGTCTGAAAATGTCTGTAGAAACGATGAAACCGAAGAATAAAAATCGGGTTATCATAACAAATATTATTTTAATTACGATTGTCATAGCGCTTGCCGTTATACCCCTCATTGTGCAAAAAAATGCGGAATTTGCTGGAGCTGACAGCCAAGCTGAACAAGCTATAACAGAACTTAACGGGAATTACCAAGCCTGGTTCTCACCGATTTGGGAGCCGCCCAGCGGAGAAATTGAAAGCTTGTTGTTTGCGCTTCAGGCAGCCGTCGGAGCAGGTGTTTTGGGCTACGGGTTAGGTTATCTGCGGGGTCGTAAGAAAAAGGAAGAACCGGTAAACAATGATTTACATCGATAAATACGCTTATTTATCCAAACTTAAACAGACAAATCCATTGCAAAAGCTAGTCTTAGCCATTTTGGTTTTGGGGGTCTGTCTCTGGGCTGAATCCGTTGCGGTGTCAATTTTGACGCTCCTGATAATGGGTTGGTATACCGTTTGCAAAGGCGGTACACCTGTTGGAATTTTTATTAGACTGATGCTTGTCCCGCTTTCCTTTTTAGTGATCGGCGTTTTAACCATTGCGGTCAATGTTTCAGGGGACAAAGATGTTTTTGTATTCTCTGTATATGCATTTGGCATGTATATCGGGGTGTCGCAGTCCGGTATTCTAAGTGCGGCAAATCTGTTTTTTAAAGCGCTTGGCGCGGTTTCCTGTCTGTATTATTTATCGCTGAGTACACCGATGGTAGACCTGCTGGCAGTTCTTCGGAAGCTTAAAGTTCCAAGACTGATGGTTGAATTGATGGGACTGATCTACCGGTTTATCTTTGTATTTTTGGAAACGGCAGACACCATGTTTACGGCGCAGAATTCCCGCTTGGGCTATGCGGGGCTTTCTTCCGGATACCGTTCACTGGCGGCTCTGGCGTCGTCACTTTTTATCCGGTCTTATCAAAGGGCGGATGAACTGTATATTGCGCTTGAAGCCAGGGGATATGATGGTGAGCTCAGTGTGATCCATGAGCAGGCGGAGACTCATTGGACAGAATATATTCCGATTGTGCTGATTAACCTATTCCTGATTGCAGTTGCGCTGTTTTCCAAACAATTGACAGGAGGCTTGCTATAATGGCCGAAAATGGCTTGATTGAAAACGTGGAGGCTAAAAATATCTTGGAAGTCAGAAATCTCCACTACATCTACAGTGATGGAACCCAGGCCTTAAAGGCCCTGTCACTCGGGATTAAACAGGGGAAAACGACGGCAGTCCTCGGAAGCAACGGTGCTGGAAAATCAACGTTGCTGCTTTCCTTTAACGGCATCAATAAGCCGTCAGGCGGCGAAGTCCTATTCAAGGGCTTGCCGCTGGATTATTCAATAAAAGGTCTCAAACAGCTTCGAAAATCTGTTGGCATTGTTTTTCAGGATCCGGACAAGCAGTTGTTTTCAGCCAGTGTCTATCAGGATATCTCCTTTGGCGCGATGAACCTGAAGCTGCCTGAGGAGGAAGTCCGCAGAAGGGTGGATCTAGCCATGAAGAGAACCGGGATATCCCACCTGAAAGACAAGCCCACACACAGCCTCAGTTTTGGCCAGAAAAAACGTGCAGCCATTGCCGGCGTTCTGGTAATGGAGCCGGAAGTGCTTATTCTGGATGAACCGACTGCAGGGCCTGACCCACTCGGAGTCAGTGAGCTAATGAAGCTGCTCAGAAAACTGCAAATTGAGCTGAATTTGTCCGTCGTGATCTCAACGCACGACATCGATATCGTACCACTTTACTGTGATTATGCGTATGTCGTCGATGACGGCAGGCTTGTAATGGAAGGCACGCCTCAGGAAGTGTTTTCGCATCCGGAGGAAATTAGAAGGATTAATCTCAGACTCCCAAGAATTGGGCATCTTATGGAGATTTTGCATGATAAAGACGGCTTTGAATTTGCCCAGCCTGCCAATACCATATCTGAGGCCAGAAAAGCTTTAATTAACTGGAAAGATACAAACTGATTGAAGGAATATAAAAAAGATGAATCATGACATCCACCATCTAAACGATGAACGAAACAGTTCACAAAACAGTCAATCCGGTGAACTCTTTGTCATCAAACAGAATAAGAGACTGAGATGCGGCTTTACTACGGGATCCTGTGCGGCGGCGGCTGCCAAGGCTGGGGCGGTAATGCTGCTCTCGGGAGACCTGTGTACAGAAATAGCCATTGCGACACCGAAGGGAATACTGGTTGCGATGCAGGTGCTGGAAGTTCGGAGAGACATGAACCAGGTGACGTGTGCTGTAAAAAAAGACAGCGGCGATGATCCGGATGTGACCAACGGCATCCTTATTTTCGCGACGGTTGCCAGAGCGAACCATAACAATATTCAGGTCGATGGCGGCCAGGGCGTCGGCAGAATTACTAAGCCCGGGCTTGCCTGTTCTATAGGAGAGCCGGCCATCAATCCTGTTCCCAGAAGCATGATTATGTCGGAGGTGGCGAAAGTCTGTGCCGAGCACGGTTATGAGGGAGGCTTGGAAATTACGATATCTGTTCCGGAAGGGGAGGCCATTGCCAGAAAAACCTTCAACCCACGGCTGGGCATTGTCGGCGGAATCTCTATTCTGGGAACAATAGGGATTGTCGAGCCGATGAGCGAAAAGGCCCTGATCGATACGATTCGGCTGGAGATGAATCAGCAGAAAGAAAAGGGCTGCAGAGATCTGCTGGTCTGCCCTGGAAATTACGGTGAAACTTTTGCCCGCAGCACGCTGGGACTGGAGAGTTCTCTGATCCACTGCAGCAATTATATTGGTGAAATGCTGGATTTTACCGTGGAATTGGGCTTTGACGGCCTGCTGCTGATCGGACATGCCGGAAAATTGGTCAAGCTGGCAGCGGGCATTATGAATACCCACTCCCGCTATGCGGACTGCCGCATGGAAGTTATCGCCGTACATGCTGCCTTACACGGCGCCGGGAAGGAGACAGTCAAAGAAATTATGGCTAGCCTGACAGCACCGCAGGCCGTTACGGTATTAGACCGGCACGGGCTTAGAGGCCAGGTATTTGAGTCCATCATGTTAAAAATTGATGAATATGTGAATTACCGTCTGCAGAATAAGGTGAAAGCCGGTGTGATCCTGTATTCCAATGAACAGGGTATCCTGGGCAAAACACCGCAGGCGGATGAAATAGTCAATAAAATAAAAAGGATGAAGCCATCATGAAAGCAGCATTATACGGAATAGGCGTAGGCCCAGGAGACTTTGAACTGATGACCTTAAAGGCCGTCCGAATCATCAGCGAGGCAGATCTTATTGCTGTTCCGCGGACGGATGAAAAAGAAATGACCGCCTGGAATATTGCAAAACAGGCTGTGGACCTCTCCAAAAAAGAAATACTGGAACTTTACATGCCGATGACACGGGATGCCCAAATGCTGGAGCAAAGCCATCAGGAAGCAGCTGAACAGATCATCGACCAGCTCAAACAAAACAAATCTGTGGCTTTTCTTACGCTGGGGGATCCATCGATCTATTCCACATATATTTATCTGCATAACCGGGTTTTGGAAGCAGGCTATGATGCCCGGCTGATTCCGGGGGTCCCGTCCTTCTGTGCTGTAGCAGCAAGGCTCAATGTGCCTCTCTGCGAGGGCGCCCAGCCGTTGCACATTATCCCCGCATCCTATGAAGGGTCCTTTGATTACCTAGATTGGAGCGGAACCAAGGTGCTGATGAAGTCAGGAAGGGAATTTGGTAAGGTTAAGGAAGAACTTATCAGCAAAGATCTGGTTAAGCATACCCAGATGGTGGAATGCTGTGGGATGCCGTCGGAGAGGGTTTTAAAGGATATCGGTGCAGCCGAGGGGAAAGCGAGCTATTTTTCCACGATCATTGTGAAAGAAAAGGAGATTGTCAGATGATTTATTTTATTGGGGCCGGTCCGGGCGCGGTAGATTTAATCACAGTTCGCGGAAAGACGCTTTTGGAACAGGCCGATGTTGTGATTTATGCAGGCTCGCTGGTCAATCCGGAGCTATTGAATGTTACAAAGAAGGAATGCGCTGTTTACGACAGTGCCGGGATGACACTGGAAGAGGTACTTGCCGTGATGGTTCCTGCCACCCGGGCAGGTAAACTGGTCGTGCGTCTGCATACCGGCGATCCAAGTATTTACGGAGCGATCCGTGAGCAGATGGATCTGCTTGATGCCGAGGGTCTGTATTACGAAGTCGTACCTGGAGTCAGCTCGTTTTTCGGAGCCGCTGCTTCCTTGAAGAAGGAGTATACATTGCCGGATATCAGCCAAACTGTAATTATCACCCGCATGGAAGGAAGGACCCCGGTACCGGCTAAGGAAGACATTGCTCTCCTGGCGTCGCACCAGGCAACCATGGCAATTTTCTTAAGTACAGGGATGCTGGAAAACTTAAGTGCCAAGCTTATGGAGGGCGGGTACACCGCTGACACTCCGGCAGCGATCGTTTATAAGGCAACCTGGCCGGATGAGAAGCAGTTTCGCTGTACGGTAGGGACATTGGCGAGCACAGCCAAAGAGAACAATATCACGAAGACGGCCTTGATTCTAGTGGGCAGATTTTTGGGAAACGACTTCGAAAGATCTAAACTTTACGATCCGGCATTTACGCATGAATTTCGGGAAGGAAACGATCTACTGCCTTCTTGGACCGAGGGTTTGAAATGAAGATAAGCATCCTGGCTTTTACCGCCAATGGAGTCGCTCTCAGCTTGAAAATAAAAGAACTGTTGGATTCACAAGGCAATCAGACCGCCTGCTATCAGCCGGAAAAACTTACCGGGACCGTCAAGACAGCCGGCATGGCAGAGCCCATTGCCCCGGATTTAAAGGTGTTTACAGGCAGACAGTTTGCAGGAAAAGATGCGCTAATTTTTGTTGGGGCCTGCGGGATTGCCGTCAGGGCAATTGCCTCCTTTGTTCAGGACAAGACGAAAGATCCGGCTGTTTTGTGTATTGACGAAAAGGGACGGTTCGTTATACCGCTCCTCTCCGGCCACATCGGCGGCGCCAACATGCTGGCGGACAGGATATCCGAAGCGCTAAATGCAATCCCTGTGATAACGACTGCAACGGATATAAACAGGCTTTTTTCGGTCGATGAATGGGCAGCTTTCCATGACGCCTGGATTTCGGATCTGAAAGCAGCGAAAGAAATTTCGGCACGACTATTAGCAGAAAAGCCGGTCGGGTTTTATAGCGAGCTGGACATAGAAGGAGAGATGCCGCGTTTATTGGAGAAGAATGAAAATAACATGGGTATTGGCATTTGTGTTTCTTTGAATGACAGATTAAAACCCTATCCCATAACGCTGAATATCGTTCCCCGGACGGTGTATCTCGGAATTGGCTGCCGAAGGGGTACGCCGCTGCAGTGTATTGAGGATCTTGTCGTTGAGCAGTTGAGCAAGAATAGCATCAGCTTTCAGGCCATCGCGGGTATTGCCAGTATTGACCTCAAAACAAAAGAACAGGGGCTGCTTGATTTTGCCGCAAAAAATAATCTGCCACTGCATTTTTTTAGTTCAGATGAACTTCTTTCCGTACCAGGCAAGTATACAGAATCGGAATTTGTAAGCAGTATCACCGGTGTCGGCAATGTCTGTGAGCGGGCTGCCTTAATGGTAAGCGCAGGCGGAGGGCTGATTAGCCGAAAAGTATCTGGGAATGGGGTAACAATAGCTCTTGCTCAGAAGGAATGGAGGGTTAGCTTTGAATATTAGAATGATCGGGATCGATCATGAAAAAGCATCATTAAAGGAACGTGAAATGTTTGCCTTTACACCGATTCAAAGCAGACAGGCCATGGAGGCTGCTGTAAATAATTATGGTGTGGAAGGCGCTGTAATTATATCCACCTGCAACCGTACGGAGCTATGGGTCAGCGAAAATGAAGGATCTCTAGTTAATTTGAAAGAAATTCTCTACGGTCTGAAGCGAATTGAGAAAGAAGACAGGGATAAATATGAGCGCTTATTTGTTATTCGGCAGTCCCGTGAGGCCTTTGTTCACCTCTTTCAAACTGCCTGCGGATTGAAGTCCCAGATTTGGGGAGAAAGCCAAATTTTGTCCCAAATTAAAAAAGCCATTGAAGAGGCCAGAGAAACAGGTACTGCTGACCTTTATCTGGAAAAACTTTTTCAGATGGCCATAACCTCAGCGAAGAAGGTAAAAACACAGATTCAGCTGACGACGACGGATGTATCGGTAGCAACGAAAGCTCTGGAGCGGATCCAGGAAGTCTTTCCTGACTTGGGGGAAAAGCGGTGTCTGGTCATTGGCAACGGCGAGATGGGAAAGATTGTCGCCGCACAGCTTGCAGATTGCGGGGCGGAGGTTTTGATCACCTTAAGACAGCGTAAACACGGAGCTTATTTATTACCGAAACAATGTACGGGCGTGGATTACGAAAAACGCCATACTGTGATAGCCGACATGGATGTGGTGGTAAGCGTGACGTCCAGCCCACATTATACGATTAAAGCGGATGCCTTAATTTCAGCTCTGGCGCAGAATCATAGGCCAAGAATCTTTTGTGATCTGGCAGTACCGAGGGATATCGAACCGAAAGTCGGAGATATGGAGAATATTACATTACTGGATATGGACAATTTGGGTCTAGGGAAGGCAGAGCTCAGAAACCAGAATGCTTTAGCAGCGGCTTATGAAATTATTGATGAACATATCGACAAATTTATAGAATCATTTGAAATCCGCAGTTATCTGCCGCTCCTGCAAAGCATATCCAATTCAACATCGGAAAGGATATGCCGGAATTTGCAAAAAGATCTTGCGTACCTGAATTTAAGCGACCAAGACAAAGCATCCTTTGAAAACAGGTTGGCGCAAGTGGCAGAAAAGGCAGTAAGTTCGGTGCTGTTTGGGTTTAGGGACAGCATTGACCGAGATCTGTGGGATGAATGTTTTACAAATTTAGAGAAAGTAGTTAGGTAAGACAGACGATGAAAATATATGTCGTGGGATTAGGACCAGGCGGACCGGAGCAAATGACAAACCGCGCGCAGGAAGCGCTTAAGGCCAGTGATATTTTAGTCGGATATACGCTTTATATCGATTTAATCAAGGATCAGTTTCCAGATAAAAAGTTAATTGCTACGCCGATGAAGAAAGAGGTGGATCGCTGCAGGACCGCGGTTGAAAAGGCGCTGGAAGGCGCAACGGTTGCTGTGGTCTCGAGCGGGGATGCCGGAGTCTATGGCATGGCAGGAATCGTGCTGGAGCTTGCAGAGCCATATCCTTTCCTCGAGGTCGAAGTGATACCAGGAATTACAGCAGCCTGCAGCGGTGCAGCTGTTCTCGGAGCGCCACTCATTCATGACTTTGCAGTCATCAGCCTCAGTGATCTATTAACGCCGTGGGAGAAGATTGAGGCTAGGCTTGCAGCAGCAGCTCAGGGAGACTTTGTCATTGTGCTCTATAATCCATCGAGCATGAAAAGACACGATTATCTGAAAAGGGCCTGCGATATTGTGATGCGTCATCAGGATGCTAACTTGCCGGCGGGCATTGTCCGCAGCATCGGTAGAGAGGGCGAGAATTATGAGATTGTTTCCAGTCTGACTGAATTGAGAGAAAAGAAAGTTGATATGTTTACGACTGTCATTATTGGGAATTCACAGACAAGGATCATTAATAACAAACTGGTAACGCCGAGAGGATATAAGAAATGATCAAGAAACCGGTATTTTGGATCATTGCCGGGACAACTGAAGGCAGGGAGCTGATTGATGAGCTGCGTCTTAGCAATGCTGAAGTCTATGTTTCGGTTGCCACGGATTATGGCAGGGAACTGATCCAGCCGGATAAAAATATTCACATTCAGGCCGGACGTTTGAACAGGGAGGAAATGATCGCTTTGATCTGGGAGGTTAAGCCGGACTGCGTGATCGATACAACACATCCTTACGCCCGAATTGTTACAGACAATATCTGTGAAGCTTGCCGCGAAACCGCAACGGATTACATCCGGCTGCAAAGGGAACCGGGTAGATTGGTCCCGAATGATTCATCATTTGACGCGAATATATTGGAAAACATGATCTATGCAGACAACAGCGAGGATGCAGTACGGGTATTAAATGATAAGACCGGAAACATTTTTCTGAGCTGCGGAAGCAAGGAGATTAAAACGTTTACCGGAATCAAGGACTATCAGGAGCGGGTATTTGCCAGGGTCCTTCCGATGCAGGATGTAATGGAGAAGTGTGAGAAGCTGGGCTTTAAGAAGTCTAATATAAGCTATATGCAGGGTCCATTTTCCAAAGAGCTGAATATTGCCATGCTGAAAGCATCCCAAGCAAGATTTCTGGTGACAAAAGACTCTGGAGAGACCGGAGGATTCCAGGAAAAAATTGAAGCAGCGCGCGAGCTGGGAATTACGGTGGTTCTCATCAGGCGGCCGGAACAACCAGAGACACTGGAACATCCAGGTAAAATAGATGAGAAAGAAGATGCGCAACAGTGTACATTTTGCAGCCAGGAACAGATTTTGCAGAAGCTTGCCAGGGACTATTCTCTGGAAAAGCACTCGAATCAGCTTTGGTTTCCCCTTTTTGTTCCTCTTCAGAATAAAAAGATCGTTGTCTTTGGGGGCGGAAAGATTGCAACAAGAAGAATCAGGACCTTGCTGCCATTTAATGCCGACATGATCGTGATTACTCCCGAACTTGTCCCGGAACTTAAACAAGAATTGGCAGGTAATGAAAAAGTCACTTTGTTCTGTCGCAAGTATCAGGAAGGGGACTGTAATGGGGCTGACCTGGTTCTGGCAGTAACCAATGAAACACAAGTAAACCGTCAAATTGCCGAAGAATGCACCCGGTATGGAATCCCTGTCAGTGTCGCAGATCGTAAGGAGCTATGTACGTTCTATTTCCCGGCAGTGGTAAGGAAGGGAAATGTGGTGATCGGGCTCACGGCCAGCGGGGAAGACCACACGAAGGCTAAGAAGACAGCAGAGAAGCTGAGGCTATACATGAATGAACACTTGGACGAATAAATAATGACCAATAAATAACATAATGAAATAAACGAACAATAAGTAACTTTTGATTAAATGAGAATAGAGGTAGCCGAATGGGAAAAAGAAAAATAATTGTCGGCAGCCGAGAAAGCAGGCTGGCGGTGATCCAGTCACAATTTGTTATGGAGCAGATCCGGAGAAATCATCCTGAACTGGAACTTGAGCTTATTACCATGAAGACCACAGGGGACGTTATTTTGGAACAGACGTTGGACAAAATAGGAGGAAAAGGCCTTTTTGTGAAAGAACTGGACAGGGCCCTCTGTCAAGGTGTAATTGATATCGCTGTTCACAGTTTAAAGGATATGCCGGCAGAAATACCGGAGGACCTGCCGATTACGGCATTTTCTAAAAGAGAAGATCCCCGGGATGTACTGGTTCTGCCGCAGGGGACAGGATCTATAGAAAATCTAGACAAAGAAAAGGCTGTTGGTTGTTCCAGCGCACGCCGAACAATCCAGTTTTTAGATCTGTATCCGGGTTTAGATGTCAAGCCTGTGCGGGGCAACGTACTTACCCGGCTCAAAAAGCTGGACGAGGGTGAATTCAGTGCTCTGCTGCTGGCTTTCGCAGGACTTAAGCGGCTGTCACTGGAAACCCGTATCAGTAGGGTGTTTTCAACAGAGGAAATGATCCCTTCTGCCGGACAGGGAATCCTGGCGATTCAGGGCAGAAAAGGCGAGGATCTCAGCTTTTTGGCGTGTATCAACGACAAAGATGCTCAGACAGCAGCCCTGGCTGAAAGAGCCTTTATTCAAAAACTTGACGGCGGGTGCAGTTCACCTGCTGCGGCATTCGCCGAAGTGCATGGTACACAAGTCAGGATTACCGGCCTCTATGTCGATGTTGAAACCGGTGAAAAGGCCAAAGGCAGCATGACTGGCGACCGCAGGGATGCGGCAGAAATAGGATACAGATTGGCAACGAGACTACTTGCGGAGGTAAGATAAATGGAGCAAAAGAGAACGGGAAAAGTTTGGCTGGTTGGGGCAGGCCCGTCTGATGCAGGACTGCTCACCGTAAAAGGGCTGCGTGTTCTTCAGAATGCAGAGGTTGTCATCTACGACAAGCTTGTAGGTATTGAAATCCTCAATTTAATCCCTAAAGACGTAAAAAAAATAGATGTCGGCAAGCTACCGACCTATCATCGTATCCCGCAGGACGAGATCAACCGGATTCTGCTGGAAGAAGCCCTGGAAGGCAGGACAGTCGTTCGTCTGAAGGGCGGAGATCCGTTTATGTTCGGACGTGGCGGAGAGGAATTGGAACTGCTCCAGGAACATCAGGTTCCGTTCGAGGTAGTACCGGGGGTGACATCGGCCATCGCGGTTCCTGCCTATGCAGGAATCCCGGTAACCCACAGGGACTTTTGTTCTTCCCTGCATATCATTACCGGACATACAAAAGAGGGCGAGACTCCGAATATTGATTTTCAGGCTGCTGTAAACATGAAAGGAACGTTGGTATTCCTGATGGGAGTATCGGCGATCAAAAGTATTTCCGAAGGGCTGCTGGATGCTGGAATGGCTTCGGATATGCCGGCGGCGGTCATCGAAAGAGGGACGACAGCAAGACAGCGCAAGCTTCTGACGACAGTCGGCAACCTGCCGGGTGACGCTGCAAAGGCGGAAATCCGCAACCCATCTGTTATCGTAATCGGCCAGGTCTGTTCCTTGTCCGAGAATTTCGAATGGGCAGGGAAGCGTCCGCTTGCAGGTAAACGTGTAGTGGTAACACGTCCGGAAAAACTTAATTCCGTCCTTAGTCAGAAGATCCGAGATCTTGGCGGGGAAGCTTTGGAATTCCCATGTATCCAAACCAGACCAATAAGCGACAATAAAGCATTCAATGCTGCACTGGAGCGGATCAGAGAATATAACTGGCTTGTTTTTTCCAGCGCGGCCGGCGTAGAGGCTCTCTTTGACAGAATGTACGAAATGGGGAGAGACATCCGTGACCTGTACGGGATTAAGATCGCGGTTATCGGAGCCGGAACGGCCAAGGTGTTTACCCAGCGCGGCCTTCGCATTGAGTATATGCCGGAAAGCTATAACGTCGCCAGCCTTGCCAGCGGCCTCGTCAACGTTCTGGCACCTGGAGAAAAAGTGTTGGTCTTACGGGCCAGGGAGGGCTCGGAAGATTTGAACCGTATTTTTGATCAAGAGGGAATCTGCTATGAAGATATTCCGGTTTATGACACGTTCTACGAATCGGACAGCAGTATTTTTTCAAAAGAAATAATCCTGTCCTATGATTTTGATTATGCGGCATTTACAAGTGCTTCGACAGTAGGAGGATTTGTCAATGCCCTGCCGCAGCTGGATTTTACAAAGGTGACGGCAGTTTGCATTGGTGAAGAAACAGCCAAAGCCGCCCGAAGTCACGGGATGAAGTGTATTATTGCCGAAAAAGCTACTTTGGACAGTATGATTGAGGCAATCTCGCAGTAGCAGTAAATGGCAGCTAAAGGAGGTACCGATGGAAGTGATCAGACCTAGAAGACTTAGAAAAGACAACGTTACCCGGGAGTTGGTACGTGAAACTCGTCTTTCTAAAAGTGCCCTGATCTACCCGATATTTATCAAGGAAGGTAGTGCAATTGAAGAAAATATCGAAGCGATGGACGGCCAGAAGCGCTACAGCCCGGACCGGGTTGAACATACGGTGGAAACCGTCATCAAGGCTGGTATCGGCAGTGTTCTGCTTTTCGGGGTACCGGAGCACAGTCGCAAGGATGAGACCGGAAGTGAGGCCTATAACGAAAACGGTGCCCTGCAGCAGGCTGTTCGGAAAATCAAGTCGAGCTTTCCACAGATTAATGTCATTACAGATGTATGCCTTTGCGAATATACCAGTCACGGACATTGTGGCCTATTAAAAGGCAAGGAAGTGGATAATGACGGCACTCTGTCAATACTGGCCAAAGTGGCAGTATCCCATGCCCAGGCCGGTGCAGATATGGTAGCGCCATCCGATATGATGGATGGACGGGTACAAGCCATCCGCGAAGCGTTGGACCAACACCATTTTACGACCCTACCGATTATGTCCTATTCGGCCAAGTATGCATCCTCCTTCTATGGACCTTTTCGGGAGGCAGCCGGATGCACACCGTCTTTCGGAGACCGGAAAACTTATCAAATGGATTATCATAATCTGCGGGAAGCCGTCCGGGAATCTGAACTTGATGTGCTGGAAGGGGCGGACATTTTGATGGTCAAACCGGCTCTGGCTTACCTGGATGTGATTGCCAAGCTCAAAGAGACATTTGACCTTCCCCTGGCTGCTTACAGTGTCAGCGGAGAGTACAGCATGATTAAGGCCGCAGCCAAGGCCGGAATGATTGATGAAGCCGCGATGATCTGCGAAACGACCGTGAGTTTTTTTCGGGCAGGAACCGATATGCTAATCACATATTTTGCACCGGAGATTGCGGCGTATATCAGTGAAGGAAGAATTGGTTAAGATTTAACAGTTAAAAGGCAGGTACAAGCTATGAAATCGGAAATATTATATGAAAAGGCTAAACAGCTGATGCCCGGCGGAGTCAACAGTCCTGTGCGTAATTTTCAGTCTGTCGGCGATACGCCACGCTTTATCAGCCGTGCCAAAGGGGCAAGACTCTATGATGTAGACGGTAACGAGTATATTGACTATATTGGCTCTTGGGGGCCGATGATCCTTGGGCATGCCAATCCGGAAGTGCTGGAGGCTGTCGTGACGGCAGCTGAAAGAGGCTTGAGCTTCGGAGCTGCCACAGAAGCTGAGGTCAGGATGGCCCAATTGATCTGTGACCTGGTTCCGTCAATTGAAATGATCCGGATGGTCAATTCCGGAACAGAAGCAACGATGAGCGCAGTGCGTGCAGCCCGCGGCTTTACCGGTAGAAATAAAATTATAAAATTTGAAGGCTGTTACCATGGGCATAGCGACGCAATGCTGGTCAAGGCAGGATCAGGGGTTATGTCCTCCGGCGTACCGAGCAGCCTCGGTGTTCCTCCGGGATGCGCCGTTGATACCCTGACGGCGGTATTTAATGATATTGGCAGTGTGCAGGCCTTATTTGAAAACAATAAAGATCAGGTTGCAGCAGTGATTGTTGAGCTTGTACCTGCCAATATGGGTGTTGTCCTGCCGAAGCCGGGTTTCCTGCAGGAGTTGCAAAAGCTTTGTACTGAAAACAGCACATTGCTCATTGCCGATGAGGTTATTACTGGATTCAGGCTTGGTCTTGGCGGAGCCCAAGAACTGTTTGGCATTAAGCCGGATTTAACGGCTTTTGGAAAAATTATTGGCGGCGGCATGCCGGTCGGGGCATACGGTGGAAGAAAAGAAATTATGCAGCAGGTCGCACCCTGCGGAGGAGTCTATCAGGCAGGAACCTTAAGCGGAAACCCTGTGGCCATGGCTGCAGGTATTGCTCAGCTTTCTATTCTTAAAAACAACCCGCAGATCTATACGCATATCGATAGTCTCTCAGCAAGACTAAGCAACGGATTACGGGAACTGATCAAAGCTAGAGGCCTAAAGGCGACGGTAAACAGTATTGGCTCGCTTTCCACTCTGTTGTTTACCGAACGGGAAGTCTATAATTATACCGATGCCTTGACCAGTGATACGAAGATGTATGGACGATTCTTCAGTGCCATGCTAAATCAGGGAATTTATCTTGCCCCTGCGCAATTCGAAGCGATATTTGTCTCTAATTCCCATACGGAAGTGGATATTGACCGGACGCTGGAGTGTGCAGAGAAGGCCTTAAGATCTCTCTAAATTTGAATATCCGATTTCATTAGAACACCAGTAAATGAAGTTAGAATCTTCAATTAAGGAATTATTTTTTTGGAAAGGGAAGAGTGCAATGACGGGAATTTTAATCTTAGCTCACGGTAGCAGACAAAGTGAAACGGAAAACACGCTGCAGAAAATCATTGAGATGGTTAAGGAAGAACTGAAGTCTGGACTCAATACTAATTTAATTGAATATGCGTTCTTACAGTTCTCCGCTAACAATCTGGAAACTGGCTTGAAAAAACTTGTTGACCGGGGAGTTACAGAAATCAAGGTCATTCCGTATTTCCTGTTTGACGGCGTTCATATCCTGGAGGATATCCCGGCTGAAATTGATGGATTCTTGAAAGAATACCCCAATGTAAAAATCAGCTTTGGACAAACTTTGGGGGCAGATAAGAGACTTGCACAAATTGTTGTCGATCGGATAAAGGAAATGAGCGGTGACGCAAAATGCTGCGGCTAAACATTATTGGCATGGGTCCGGGCAATCTCCTGCAGCAGACTCGTGAGGCAGCGGAGGCGATAGAACGAAGCCAATGTCTGATTGGTGACAAGCGTATCCTGGCAGGATTGATGAACTTGGCAAATGGAAAAGATTTATATTATGCAACCCATGACCGGCAGATCAGGGAACTTCTGCATACGCTGCAATCGGCCGGCACATGCACCTATGAAGTTTCTATTCTGGTGTCTGGAGATGTTGGTTTTTACAGCCTGGCAAAGTCGCTCCTCAGCACACTGGAATCTGAAAACCTCGTAGCTTCACCAAACATCCGCTTGATTTGCGGAATTGGATCACTTCAGTATTTTGCCTCGAAGCTCAGAACTGCCTGGGACGATGCTGTGATCTGCAGCTTGCATGGCAGAGCCAATAATATCGTTGGAAAAGTGACAAATAACAGGAAGGTATTTGTTCTGACAGGTGGAGACCAGAATCCGGCATCCATCTGCAGGAGACTCTGTGATTTCGGCTTAGCTCATGTCAAAGTCAGTATTGGTGAAAACCTATTTTATCCGGATGAGAGGATTTGCACCGGAACTGCCCAAGAATTTATTGAACAGCCTTTCGCCTCACTGAGCGTCATGATAATCGAGAATCTAACGCCACTGGACCGGGTCTGCATCACGCATGGGCTTCCAGATGAATGGTTTGTGCGTGGTGATGTGCCTATGACCAAGCAGGAGGTCCGGGCAGTTTCTCTCTCTAAGCTACGTCTTCGCCAGGGTGATATCACCTACGACATTGGTGCCGGGACTGGTTCTGTTGCACTTGAAATGGCACTGCAGCAGTCGGATGGATTTGTCTATGCGATCGAAAAAAAAGATCAGGCGGTAGAGCTCATCCAAAGGAATAAAGAGAAATTCGGTGTGAAAAATCTTATTGTTATCAAAAATACGGCACCGGACGGAATTGCAGAGCTTCCGCCACCGGATAGGGTTTTTATCGGCGGCAGCAGCGGTAATTTGAAGGAAATACTCGATATGGTTTATGCCAAAAACCCGGTTGCGGGAATTGTTATCAATGCAATTACGCTGGAAACCCTGAATGAAGCCATGGATTACTATAACGATCAGACTGTTTATGACGTGGAGATTGTTCAAGTAATGGTCTCCAAGGCCAGAAAGCTGGCGAATTATCATCTCTTTACGGGACAGAACCCGGTGTTTGTGTTATCGGTCTGGCCTGTCAGAGTAAGCGTAGCGTATAAAGAAAGCTAAAATAAGACATGAATCAAAATGCACCCCCAAATATTAACCCAGAAAAAGTAGGAAGGTAAATAATCATGGAGCATCGATTTGAAAATGTACTGCCAGAGGAGATTGAAAAAAGAAGCTTTGAGATCATCACGGAAGAGCTTGGGGATATCCAACTGGATATGGAGAAAGCCCCAATCATCAAGCGGGTGATCCATACTTCGGCGGATTTTGATTATGTCCATAACTTGTGTTTTTCCGACAATGTCGTGCAGATTGCGCTTAGTGCCATTAAAAATGGGGCATCGATATTAACAGATACAAAAATGGCCAGCGTTGGAATTAATGCCGGCAAACTAGGCGCATATGGCGGAAAGGTTTACTGCTTTATATCCGATCAGGATGTAGCACAGGAAGCAAAGGAAAAGGGTAGCACACGCGCGGCTGTTTGCATGGAGAAGGCCAGTACCATTCCGGAACCGTTGATCATCGCCGTCGGAAATGCACCTACGGCACTGATCAGACTGGACCAGCTTATTCGGTCAGGACAGATTAAGCCGGTGCTGGTGATTGGAGTTCCCGTCGGCTTTGTCAACGTTGTGCAGTCTAAAGAGCTGATCATGCTTTCCGGCGTTCCCTACATCGTAGCCAGAGGCCGAAAAGGCGGAAGCAATGTTGCTGCAGCCATTTGCAATGCACTTCTTTATTCGCTCTAAATTTTGACCTATGGTCAAACAACACCTACACCTTGACAATTTGACATTGTAAGCCGTTAGGTGTGCCCGCGTATACGCCACGAAGCAAGAAACTTAAAGAAATCTATTGGAGATTAAATAACACCTGGATAAATAAAAGACTTGTTCCCAGAATTTTAATAATAGAGACTAAAAAACGTCCGGGCATTTAGCAATGTGCCGGATGTTTTAATTTATCTATGTTTTAATTTATCTTAAGAACCCTTTTTTCGAAATTCTAGCGGGGTCATCCCAACTATGCCTTTAAAAATAGAATTAAAATGGTTTTGATAGTTATATCCCACCGCATCAGCAATCTCCTTAATGGGCTTATTGGAATTCAGCAAAAGATCCTTGCTTTGCTCAATCCGGATTTTATTAATATTGCCTGCAAGTGTTAAGTGTGTTTCTTTGTTTATTTGACTGGAAAGATATGAAGGGCTTAAGCTAAGATACCTGGCCAGCTGATTTAAAGTAATCTTTTCAGCATAATAACGTTTGATATACTGTAAGGCCCGGTTTATATGGATCGAAAATTCCTTACAGGTTAAGACAGAAACGGCGTGTGTAAACACTTTAGAGATTTCTACCATTTGAATAATAATTTCTTCAGGTGAACTCTGTTTATTTATCTTGACAATAAAACACTCCAGCAGAGACATCATCCGTTCATAGGGAGCATTTCCCTGAATGGCGTAAAGACAGCAGATACTGCCTGTAATGATGCAATTTAATTTTAGGGAAAAAATATATTGCTCATCGTAGGCCCGCGTTTGCTACAGCAAGTCCCCGGATTTTCTGAGAAGCAGTTGTATTCCTTTTTCATCTCCGCGGATGATGTTATCTCTAGCACTCTTAAGAAAAAAATAAATCATGTCATAATGGCTTAGATTCGTTTGAGGTTGGGTATCATGTTGAGAGCAACGGCGTGATGATGAATGCAGTGCGTAATAAAAAAACAGTCTCACAGAATGTTCCTCGGACCGTCTATGGTCAACGGCTCATCATTGTTGCTATGCCAATTATTGATGATACCGACAATATTTTTGGTACATTTTCTGTTTTTTTACCGAAATTACACCCTGTGGCTGCTGCCTTTAAGGATTTTGCCCCTGTTTTGGCTGAAATGTTCGATGAAGGTTCGGTTATTTACATGACGGATTTAACTCAGGTTGTTTACCGGCAGGCTTCTCGAAAATTTGATATATCGTCTCTTCCTGTTGGCCATATTATTCAGGAAGAAGATGTTGCTTCCCGGACCATCAAAACGAAAAAGCCTATTTCAGAAGAAAGTGGAGCAGAGATATACGGTTTCCCTGTTTTAGAAACAAATTACCCGCTCTTTGACGAAGACAATCCTGACGAAATAGTCGCTTCTCTGGGAGTCATTATCCCCAAAAAAACAGCAGCACACCTGCGCATTATTTCAGGAAATCTTGAAGACGGCTTGTCTGCAATTTCTGCAGCGATTGAAGAGCTCGCAGCGGAGGCTACGAGTATTCACTCCAACGAACAAAATCTGAACAACAATATTAAGGAAATTATCGGCCTTTCTGAAGAAATTAATAAGGTTTCTGTTTTCATAAAAGAAATAGCGGACGAGACAAAAATGCTTGGTCTGAACGCAGCAATTGAGGCCGCCCGAGCCGGGGAATCAGGCAGAGGATTTGGTGTTGTGGCGGAAGAAATAAGAAAGCTTTCAGAACAATCTAAGAGCACTGTTCCCCGGATCCAGGAATTAACGGATACCATCAAAGCCAAAGTGAATGATGCTGGAGATATGAGTAAAAGTTCATTGCATGCCAGCCAGGAACAGGCCGCAGCAACGGAACAAGTCACAGCAAGCATTGAGGAAATTACCGCAATGTGCGGAGAATTAAATGAGATGGCAAAGACTTTATAAGCTCAATTTATGAATGTTCCACATAGAACAAACCTTAAGCAAGAAGATGCTTAGGGTTTGTTGATATTATTGTTCATTTTTCTCCGGTTCTTTCTTTTGGGGCATATTTGTCGTGCAGGGCATATGGCTGCCGTCTGACAAGGGCTTTCTATGTTTATACACGGATTGGCGCAGATCAGGCCGCTGTAGGGGCCTATAGTTACCGGTTACGGGATTATTTTTTTCTAATGGGATATTTTTAAGTGAAGATATTTTGTATAATAAGATTCAAAGAGGGTATCAGAATGTTGGATATGTTCATCCTGGGGCTGATTATTTCAGTACTCATTCCGGCGGTAAATATGATCCGTAAAACAATTTTACAGGGGATACAATCTCGGGCCTATGCAGCCTGTCCGGTGTTATTCTGGCTGTATATTGCTGAGAGCGAGTCGCTTCGCAGCGGTTTTCTGCGTCAAATGTGGTGCGGAAGTCTGGTTCTTTTCACGGCCTTTTTTGTGATTGCTTCGAACCACTTTACCCTATCTTTGGATATTGTCTTTTTCTTTACGCTGATGCTGCTTATTATGTTCCATCTTCTGAAACTTGTCAGGAACCTTTCTTTGTAATGATCCGGGATGGCTGTCGGTATTAATTCCTGACAGCGGAATTTCTGTATGTTTATAAAGAGAGGTATTTTTATGTTTAAATCTCTTACGGATAGACTTAATCCAGCCGGATTCAAAGCGAAGATGGAACAAATCAGCCGATTTATGAGGCAGCGGGAGTATGCGCTGACCTATAATTTGAAAGCCTATGATGCCATACTGAAACAGATCGAACAGTACCGACTTGCTCAGGCAGACGAGAAGCAAATAAAAGAAATCGGGAAACGTTTAGAATTCCGGGCCGCAAGCGGAAGTTCGCTTGATTTGCTGTTGCCGGAAGCTTTTGCGCTGGCCAGGGAGGCATCACGCCGGGTCTTGGGCCTGTTTCCTTTTACGGAACAACTGGTTGCGGGGATTGTATTGCATGAGGGGAAAATTGCTGAGATGCAGACTGGAGAAGGTAAGACCCTGTCAGCAGTCATGCCGGCTTATCTGAATGCTTTAGCCGGAAGAGGTGTACATATCCTCACATTCAGCGATTATCTGGCAGCCCGTGATGCCAGCTGGATGGGACCGGTCTATGAACTTCTTGGACTGTCGGTTGGATGTGTCAGGGAAGGTATGGCTTTAACGGAACGGCAAAAGGCTTATTCGGCGGATATTACCTATGTCTCGGCTAAAGAAGCCGGTTTTGATTATCTGCGAGATTGCCTTTGTTTGGAGCAGCAGGAGCTGGTTCAGCGCCCGTTTCATTATGCAATTATTGACGAGGCCGATTCAATTTTAATTGATGAAGCACGGATTCCGCTGGTGATTGCCGGAGAAATGAGCGGGGGCAGAGAGGATCTGTCCCACCTCGCCGGACTGGTGAAAGAATTGCGGCTTTTCCTGGATTTTGAATTGAACCAGAACGGCAATCATGTCTTTTTAACTGACAGCGGACTTCAGCATGTAGAAAGAATGCTGAACAAAAGTAATCTTTACCAGGCCCAAGATCTTCAGTTGCTGGCTAGGATAAACTGCGCGTTGCATGCAGAGGTCTTGCTCAAAAGGGATACGGACTATATTCTCCGAAACGACAGGATCGAACTGATCGATCCATATACGGGACGTATTGCCGACAAACGCCACTGGCCCGAGGACATTCAGGCAGCCGTGGAGGCCAAAGAAGGTATAAATTCGGGGAAGAATGGGATGATTTTGGGATCAGTCACGCTGCAGCATTTTTTAAGCTTATACCCGAAGATTTCCGGAATGACAGGAACGGCCGTAACCTCAACCGGTGAATTCAACGAATTTTACGGCATGGAAGTTGTTGTCATTCCCACCCATAGGCCGTGTATCCGTATAGATCATCCAGACTGGATATTTACAAGCCGGGAAACCAAGCAAAAAGCATTGCTCGAAGAGATTAACAGGGTACATCTCCGGGGCAGGCCTATACTGGTCGGAACAGGAAGCGTCGCAGAGTCGGAGTCTTTGGCGGCTGACCTCCGTCAGGCGGGAATCGCATGCAGGATCTTAAATGCCAAAAACGATGAAATGGAAGCCGGAATCATTGCGCAGGCCGGAGAACCAGGAGCAGTTACGGTTTCCACGAATATGGCCGGCAGAGGTATCGATATCAAGCTGGGCGGAGCCAGGGAAGAACAAAAAGAAAAAGTGATGACTGCCAAAGGCTTATATGTCATCGGAACAAGTCTTTTTGAAAGCCGCAGGGTGAACAATCAACTCAGGGGAAGAGCTGGAAGACAGGGTGAACCGGGAGAAAGCAGATTCTTTATCAGTCTGGAAGATGAACTGATCAAGAATTATCAGCTTGCCCGCTTTATTCCGCAAGACCATTGTCCTCAGGATCAGGAAGGTCCCGTTTCAGATCCTGTTGTCAGACTCGAAATAACGAGAGGAATCAGAATGATTGAGGGATATCATGAAGATATCCGGAGACAGTTGTGGGAGTATTCTTCGATGATTGAGCACCAGCGGCGGATCGTTGTTGAGAAAAGATTTCGGATCCTAAGAGATGAAACGGTGTTGAATCATTTGCAGCTTCAAGCTACGGAAAGATATCTGTCTTTGTCTGAGAAATATGGAACAAAGCTTATGCAAAAAATTGAAAAACAGCTTACGCTTCATTATCTGGATAAATGCTGGGCGGAATATCTTGCCTATATCTCCGATGTCCGGGAGAGCATTTATTTGGTAGCGCTGGGCAAAAAAAATCCGCTGACGGAGTTTAACCGCATTGCTATGGAAGGCTTTCGAGAATTGTCCGATAGAATTGAGACGGAAATTGTCAGTGCGTTTCATATCATTCAAGTTGATCACAACGGAATTGTGCACGAAGAAGAAGTCCTGCAAACTCCTTCAGTAACCTGGACTTATCTTCTGAATGAGAACGGGAACAACTTTTTATGATTCTGGCGGCACAATTCTGCGAGAAATCACAAGGATTATTCAAATGAATGTTGAATTGAGTATTTAGGATCTTACGCAACGCCCAGCTGGTTATGGACAGAGCAACGGTTATTGCCGGCGCGGGATTTTTTGGGAACGAATGTAGTGGCAACTGTAAAAAGAGGTGGCTGATGAAAGTAATCTATTATGACTGTTTCAGCGGCATAAGTGGAGATATGAATCTCGGAGCGATGCTCGATCTTGGCGTCCCAGAGGATCATCTGCTCGCTGAGCTGGCTAAACTTCAAATCAATGAGCAATATACAATGAACATCCGTTCTGAAAGCAAACATGGAATTGAAGGCACACGCGTAGAGATAACGGTTGAAGACTCCGTGAGCCACCATTCCGGCCAGCAGGCGAGAACGTTGGCTGATATCACTAAAATGATCAGGGAAAGTGATTTTTCAGCAGCTGTGAAAGACAGAAGCATCCGGACATTTGCCATTCTGGCGGATGCGGAAGCAAGGGTTCATGGAATAAAGGCCGAGCAAGTCCATTTTCATGAGGTCGGGGCTGTGGATGCGATTCTTGATATTGTCGGGTCGGCTGTTTGCCTGGAATACTTGCAAGCTGACAGGATCGTCGCTTCCAGTGTGGAACTTGGTGGTGGATTTGTGCGCTGTGAGCACGGCCTGCTTCCAGTTCCGGCACCAGCCGTAACAGAGCTGCTCCAGGGTGTCCCGGTAAAGACCGGAATCGTGCCTTTTGAGACGACGACGCCTACAGGAGCGGCTATTCTGGCTGCGAATGTTCAAGAATATACGGACAATGCGGATATAATCATTCAGCGGACCGGTTATGGGATTGGCCGGCGGGATTTGGAAATACCCAATATTCTACGGGTGTATCTTGGGGAGAGAGCGGAAAAGACTGCTCCCGGATTCAGACAGCAGGAAAGACAGTGGATGCTGGAAACGAATATTGATGATATGAATCCGGAGTTCTATGAATATATTGAAGAAAAGATGGTTGCTGCCGGAGCCCTGGACGTCTTTAAAACGCCGGTGATCATGAAGAAGGGGCGACCGGGGTCAAAATTAAGCGCTTTAGTCAACAAGGAAGGGATTTCAGCTGTCGGGGAAGTTATTTTGCGGGAAACATCGGCGATTGGCTTGCGCAGTTATCCAGTTGAAAAAACGATGCTCCGCCGGGAGAATATGCTGGTGCAGACCCGGCACGGTCCGGTCAACGTAAAATGTTCTTATTTGGATGCGGAAAGAATCAAATCGAAACCTGAATATGAAGACTGTAAAAGACTTGCCAGGGAGCATGACCTTCCCTTAAGCGAAATCTATGCTGAGGTTTACAGGCTGCTGCCCAAAGGCAATCGATCCAGAGCTTTAGATCAAGAGAGGAAGAACTGAACGTGTTTTCATTATCTGCGGTCCTGCTGTTTATTACCTCGTCCATTGTACTGATCCTGGCACCCGGTCCGGACATTGTATTTTTGATAACCCAGGGTATAGCCAAGGGAAAGAAGGCAGGCATTTTTACTTCAATCGGGCTGACGCTGGGTAATTCGGTTCATACGTTGGCCGCGGCGCTGGGGCTATCTGTCATATTCAAGACGTCAGAAGTCGCCTTTGTTCTGTTTAAAACCTGCGGGGCGCTTTATCTTTTTTATTTGGCATATAAAGCGATCAAACATCGGAATGACCCGCTGACTTCCGGTGTTGACCAACAAGGGTCCGGTCACCGCGGCCTGTTGCTGCGAGGTTTCTATATGAATGCTTTCAATCCGAAAGTTGCCCTTTTTTTCCTGGCATTCCTGCCTCAGTTTGTCAATTCTGAATTTGGCAGCGTTCCTTTGCAGATGATATTCTTAGGGCTTATCTTTATGGGGCTTGTTGCGCTGATTTTTGGGCTTATCGGTTACTCGGCCGGATCTCTAGGGAATTGGATTTTAAAGAAGCCCAGGTTTTCCATGGTTATGAACATTGTCTCGGCGACCATCTTTGGAGCACTCGGCTTTAAGCTTCTGACCAGCACAAGATAAAACACGAACTTCGAATGAATGATGAGGAAATGAATAATCATCGACTAAATCAAAGGAGCAATCATAATGGAAACGAAATCATCCTCTTCGGGGGCCAAGATGCAATCAAACCGCAGGGAGGTTTTATGGCGGCTGTTTCGTCCGCACACCCTTACGGCCTCATTCATACCGGTTCTGATTGGTTCGGTACTGGCTTGGCAGATTAGAGACGGCTTAAACTGGGGACTGGTAGCGGCAATGCTGATTGCTTCAATCTTAATCCAGGCAGCCACGAATATGTTTAATGAGTATTACGATTTTATCCGGGGACTGGATACAGCGGAATCCGTTGGCATCGCCGGTGCAATCACCAGGGACGGAATAAAAGCAGGGACAGTTCTAAATCTGGCTTTGGTTTGTTTGCTGATTGCATCACTGCTGGGTATTTACATCTGCAGTAGCAGCAGTTGGTGGCTGGCCCTGATTGGCCTGGGCTGTATGGCTGTCGGTTATTTGTACACAGGTGGGCCTTACCCGATTGCCTACACCCCTTTTGGAGAATTGCTGGCCGGGCTCTTTATGGGATCAGGAATTATTTTGATTGCCTATTTTGTTCAGACCGGCAGCATTAACTGGGACGTCTTTTTAATTTCTGTTCCGAATCTGATTCTAATCGGAGCAATCATGATGTCCAACAACATACGTGACCGGCAAGGGGATCAGCTGAACGGGCGTCATACACTCGCCATTCTGTTGGGACACCGCAGGGCTGTACAATTCATGGCGGGAATGTTCCTGGTGGCCAATCTTTGGGTAGTTGTACTTACCCTGGCAGGCGTTCTGCCTGTCTGGGCACTATTGGTCCTGCTGAGTATTCCGAATGCTCTTCAGGCCTTGAACGGATTCCGCAATAAAAAATTCCCGGCTGAAATGATGCCGGGAATGAAAAGTGTGGCTCAGACCAATACACTTTTTGGGATTCTGCTTACCATTGGTTTGTTAATTGAAGTAGCCGTAAGTCAACTGTAATATAACGAAAAGCGAAAGGCAGTGCTACCGGTTCAGAGGCATGAACAGTGCTATCATGGAGCAGAGACTCTATACCTCTCCACAGTGCTCAGTAAGGAAGCGGCGAGTTCCGCTTCGACGTGGGTAACTTGTTCGTCATAGACGACTTCAAGAACTTTCGTATTCGCATATAGCCAGGCCAATGCGGCTCCGTCGGAAACAGGAATTTCCAGACTAACCCGAATGTGGTCACTGAACAGTTCTTTCTCGATGGCCTGCTTCAGTTCTTCCAACCCGCTCCTCTGCAAAGCAGAAATTTCTACAACAGGCCGAGTTTCGCGCCACAAGCTGATCCGGTTGTCCGGATGCAAACGGTCAACTTTATTGAGGACAATCAGGGTCGGTTTACTGCCTGCACCAAGTTCTGCCAGGATTTCATCGACAATCCAGATGTGGTCTTCGACCTGAGGATCAGCAGCATCAGCCACAATCAAAATCTGGTCGGATAATACGACTTCCTCCAGGGTTGATTTAAAGGCATCGAGCAAATTAGGCGGAAGTCTTCGAATAAAGCCTACCGTATCGGAAAGCAGGACCGTACTGCCGTTATTTAAGGGAAGCTTGCGGGTTGTCGGATCAAGCGTAGCAAACAGTTTGTCCTCGGCCAAGACATCCGAGCCGCACAACGCATTTAAAAGGGTAGATTTCCCGGCATTGGTATAACCGACAATGGACAGAACCGGGATATTGTTTTTTTGGCGGTTTCCGCGGAGAACACCGCGTTGTCTACGGATATCGTCAAGGCGTTCTCTCAGATGAGCGATCCGGGAGCGGATATGACGACGGTCGGTTTCCAGTTTTGTTTCACCCGGTCCCCTTGTTCCGATGCCGCCTCCAAGACGGGAAAGCGCCACACCGGTTCCTGTCAGGCGGGGGAGTCTATATTCGAGCTGGGCTAGCTCTACTTGCAGGATTCCTTCCCTGGAACGGGCATGCTGGGCGAATATATCCAGAATCAGGCCTGTACGGGACAGAACTTTCAACCCCAGCTTTTCTTCGAGGATGCGCTGCTGGGTGCCGTTTAATTCTTCGTCGAAGATAACCAGATCAGCCTGGCGTGTCTGAATCATTTGCTGAAGTTCTTCGAGCTTGCCCGGGCCGATGATCGTTGAGGAATCGCGGGCTTCTTTTTTTTGCATTAAATGGCCAACAATCAAGGCCCCGGCTGTTTTGGCCAGCTCTTCAAGCTCGGCAAACGAGACTTCTGCTTCACTGATTCCGTACAGGTCTCTGCTGTACCGTGTCTGCAGTCCAACCAGTATGGCACGTTCACTTGTTTTGGCTTTTTCTGCAGGCAATTTCCTGAGTATATTGTCGGCATCTTCGATATTTTGAAAGAGCAACGCAAAGTCATCTATATCAGCCGAAAGGGGTCCGAAAATATTGACCTCCTCAATGGTCGTGGGTGACAGAATGCCGACATAAAGGTCCTCAGCCCGGTTATTCCGGATCCCGATGGCGATCATTGCATCGAGATTCAACTGCTTCAGAGAACTGATGTCCATGGAAGACAATAAACCGCTGCTCTTGGGATGGGTATGAATACAGCGGGTGCCCGAAAGGCGCTGCAGGCTGCGTTTCTGCTCCACTTCAGCCAGCTTCACGGTACTGTGATTTCCTATGCTGACATCGGTGATCCGGCCTTTGCGGTCGGCATACACGGCAATTTCCTTGTTCACCTGCGAAGAGATTTCGGCAAGTTGTTCAATGAGTTCCTGTGTCCACAAATGGTCTCTAGGGATTTGGTAAGTATAGAAACTGTTTAATTTTTCAAGAATACTGTTTTTTATACTTTCTATTTCACCGTTAACCTGTAGCAAAGGCAATTCCTCCCTGTGGTAAGATTAGGAAAGAAGACATTGAGCATGTATAATAACAGTATTATATCACTGAATCTAGTCATTCCCTAAAAGATAGAGGAACGGCCGGGGTGGAGGGAGGTCATCTTCTGCATAAATATCATTTGACTCGCCGTCAGTTCATTGCAGGTGGAATGGGGATAATCGGAACCACCTTTTTTCTATATTACGAGCGGCATTCAGTTGCTGTAACCAAGTACCGCGTTTCGATTGCCAACTTACCCAAAGAATTTGAGGGATTCACGATTCTGCATCTGACGGATTTGCATAGCAAAAGATATGGCCGGGAGCAAAAGACCCTGCTTGATTTGGTCCATCAATTCAGCTTTGATATGGTCGCACTTACCGGTGATTTCATTGATAAAGATAATGCTGATTTCACCGCCGGCCGGGAATTGATTCAAGGGCTTCGTCCTAAACCGATTTTCTTTGTGTCGGGCAATCACGAATGGCGTTATCAGTTTCATATCCGGGAGCCTCTGATTAATGAGGGAGTGCATGTTCTTCAAAACGAGGCGTATACGTACAGCATCGGGAATTCCCATATCTGGATCGTCGGGGTCAATGATCCGTATACGTACAGGGATGACTTGCGTAAGGCCACAGGCCGGATATTCGATCAGGCCCCGAAAATACTGCTGGCTCATGCTCCCGATATTTTAACGAAAGCAGCCGGGGATGACATAGAATTGGTGCTTGTCGGGCATACGCATGGTGGACAAATTAGGCTGCCGCTGCTCGGGGCTATTTATGTTCCGGGACAAGCGTTGTTTCCAAAGTATGATTATGGAGAGTTTCAGTATAAAAACACAAGTATGATCATCAATTGCGGCTTAGGGGAAAGTACCCATTTCCCGTTCAGGTTTTGCAGCAGACCAGAAATTGTGCTGGTGAAACTAGTGAGTTGACGCGGTACGAGTGAGTTAACAAGATGAGCAGTAAACAAATCAGTGATTTTTGACAGATATAGAATCTAGGATCGAACGAATGGCGTTGCTCGTGCTGTCCGGGAAAAAAGCTTGATCCGTAAAAAAGGAGATTCTGACAACTTCGTTGTTGTCATTCAATTCCAGCCAGTATTCCTGCGAGCTTATAACATTTTCGCCAAAATCAGCTGACCAGCTTTCTTCAAATCCGTTCCAATGATTTAAGGACGTACGTTTTAGAACATAACTTATAAAGTTATAAGTACTTCTGGCTTTGCTGTCTTGAAGGAAATGCTCAAGGTCGGCTGCCCGCCAGATCTGGAGATATCCCCTGAAGCTGAGTTTACTGTCCGTAAAATAGATGTTCAGACGCATTTCCTCTCCTTTGTCGGGAGTCAAATGCACTTCAGTTGTAGCTGGAAATTGTGCTTTGACTGCATAATTATCCACCTGATATTCATACGTCCGGTCGTTTTGGAAGGATGCAATTGCCGGTCCTTCCAGATATAGATATTGGATTAGCAAGGCAACAACCACGGCACATGCGGTCCTTAATAATGTTTTTATCTGCATAGCTACTCCTTTCCGACATAGTCTTACATATCTTTTTATTAGTGCCTTTTGAAACGGTTATTGAATTTTATGAAAGAAACGGACAATAAAGAATCGTTGACAAGAGAGAGCATACTGTATATATTATATATACACAGTATGCTCTCTCTTGTCCGGGTTTAGCTTTAAATAAACGAGGATGATGCATGAATATCATTATTTCACACATGAGCGGAGAACCGATTTATCAGCAAATCATCAATCAGATCAAAACATTGATCCTGGCGGGAGATCTGATCGAGGGGGAAATGCTTCCTTCGATCAGGCAGCTTGGGAAGGATTTGCGTATCAGTGTCATTACAACCAAAAGAGCCTATGAGGAATTGGAACGGGAGAAGTTTATTTACTCTGTTCCGGGAAAAGGGTCTTTTGTTGCTCTGCAAAACTGTGAGGCAAGGATCGAAAATAAACGAAAACAGATTGAAGAAATGTTGAAAGACGTTGTCAAGGAAAGCAGGCTTCTGAATTTAAGCCTTGCTGAAATCACAGAAATATTAAAGAACGTCTATGACGATATGACCCCGGCAAAGTAAGATAAGTCCTTCGGTAATATGTCAAGACCCTAAGCGAGTCAATTTTTCAGTAAGTTAATAATCAGTGGGTAAAAAAGACAATAAGAAACCATCTCATTCCCAAAAAGATATGGGAAAAAGTTACAAAAATGGGATTTCAATTATCGTAGTTCATGCTTAGTTTGCATTCCCCCTATTGCCATGTGGCATATAGATTTGGTTGCTGCGTAGCAGAGCATCAACCATACGGACGAGTTTACGTGCAGTAAGCACTAGAGCACGGCGATGATGGTGAGTCTTACTTTCCGAGAATTTACGTTGGTAGAAGGCTTTGTACTCCGGTTCCTTTTGGCGTACTAAATTAGCAGCCTGGATGATATAACTGCGCAAGTAGGTGTTGCCGGTTCGGGTTAAGGGTGTGTCATCGGCTGTAAAATCACCTGACTGGTGAGAACGCCAGGTTAACCCAATAAACTTTGCTAAGGCTCCTTCATTTGGAAAACGACGGATGTCTCCAATCTCAGCAATAATACCAGCTGAAAGCACTGGGCCAATACCGGGAACGGTAATGAGCGTATTAGAGAAATGCCTGATTTCTGCTTCGATCGCCTTATCGATTTTCTTTACCTGCTTCTCTAAAGTGTGGATGGTTTCGATGCTCGTGGCCAGGATAAGGTTAATGGGTTGCAATAGGCTTCCACGTAGTCGATGGGCCTTGCGGGCGGCTTCCTTCAACTCTCTGGCTTTGGCTTCTGGATCCTCGAAATGACTTTTTCCTTTCTCCATGAGGAAATCAATCAGTTCATCAAGCGGTCGAGCCGCAACCTCTTCTGGAGAAAAAAACTCAAGTGTCAAGGATTCAGAAGTAGCGCCGAAAGTGTTGCTAAAAACCGTACCTTGGGCAAGCGTGCTAAACTTCAAGAACAAGTTCGTGAGAAAATAGTTCTTCTCTCTGGAGATCATCTCAATCATATGACAACGAAAGCGAGTGAGGCGCTGTAATGGTAAGTAGCGGAAATCAACCTGAGAGCCTTCTGGGAGCCGGCCGAAGCGTAAACGTTCGGCAATGACCCAGGCATCAATCCAGTCGTTCTTCGGAAGGTCCACATAAGCTTTCTTGAAATTAGCAACGACCTTGGGGTTAAAGGAATAGATTTGGGGCTGTAAAGGTGCTAAACAAGGGTCTTCCGCCAAGAACATTTGTAACGGCCAACTGTACACGGAAGTGGCCTCTAAACCAATAACCAGCCGGTCCTCATTCTCTTTAGCGCAGGCTTCAGAGAGATATCGGGTAACTTGCTCACAACCAGGCTGATCATTCAAAGCCCGCAGTTTTTTTACCGGTTCATTACCCCGCTCATCTAAGATTCGCACTTTAAAATCACTGGAACTCACATCAATACCGACAAATAAACTCAAGTAAAATCACCTCACTTTCTGAGCCGAAGAATGTGTAAGATTAACGTTGGGACCAGGCACCACAACAGGTCAACAACCTCGCCGAATCAGCACTTGTCTTAAAAAGACCTTGGATCCAGCCGATCTGCTACCATCGGAGGGGATTCCCTTTAAGCTGTGCAACCTTCGAGTTAAAAGTTCAAATTGTGGGCTGGCAGTCAGACTTAATAAAGAGGTCAAAGCCTCAAGGAGGAGAAGGCCTTGCCAGAACGAACCTCACGGTACCATTTTGCCTGAAATCCCAACAAACTTAAATACTATTTTGTTAAAGAACGATCTGAGGAATCTTTTTAGTGAAAGTGTGTTCCTTTAAAGGGGAAAAGCCATTTGTTAGTCATCAAAAGAGTCTCTAACAAAAAGGGTTTCCCCCGCACCCCCTTCCCAAAATCAAGTATTCCTCATCCTGAGCCTGTGGGCAGTGCCATCCTGTGGAAAAGCACTTTGGGGTCTGTCTTAAAAGAGCTTTCCCAACAGGCTTTGGACAAGTTGAATTTGAAGTATGCTTTGGGGTTGACTTGTCCACACTGCCCACAGGCACGATGGCTACATGGAGTATGCGTTATCCTGCGCGCATCTTGTTGATGTTAACCATACTAACTGAATTTCCAGTTTTCTATGGTCATTTAAATACCCCACGTTCCATTAGTTTTTTGGACTCGTGGGGTGGAACTAAATCAATTATACGAGGAGGATAATAAAGTGAGTGAAACAGACCCTGTCAGAAGGAACAGCAGCAGTCTGATCCTGGAAATCCAGGGATTAGGAAAATATTTTTCGGAGTTTGAGCTTTCAGATGTTACATTCAGTTTGGAAAAAGGTTACCGTTTAGGTTATATGCGTTCCAGGTGGGCCAATTTCATCTCTATGTTTGTTATTTTTGGGCTTATTGGCGCGATGGGTCAGTTGATAAAAATACCTGCCGGTGAATTGGAAACCACAAATCAGGAATTGGAGCAGCTTACTGCGGTACTGAATGGGTATGCCGGTCCGGTCATTTGCCTTATGATGTTTGTTGTTGGAATGGTTCTGTTGGTACTTTCGTTCAAGGTTTCTGTCCGAATCTATAAAAACAAAGACTTTTAACACTGCTGAGAAGCAGTTGCTTAAAGATCTTAAAGAAAAAAAGGCATTAATTTTGCCTTTTTTGCGTATTATGGTTATTATTGACTTGATACCTTTTCCGATATATCAATGAATGTGTAAACTCTGTTTGGAATTTAAGCAGGATAGAGTGAAGAATCGCAATGATTGATTGCGTGATGCTTGATAACGTCAAGAACCGTATTGATTTTAAACGGTTTCTGGATAATCCCCTTGAAATTTGTGGTTTTCGGCAGCTTCCTTTCTTCAATATCTGAACCGGAAATCATAATTACCGGGATATCTTTCAGATTTTTTTGAGCTGAAATCTTCTCAATAAATTCGCAGCCATTGAGTATAGGCATGGAATAGTCTGTAAGAATCAAATTTGGGTGAGGGCAGCTCTTCAGCATAGTAAGAGCTGAATATCCATTTGACGCGATAATTGGAGTATAGCCATTGCCAATTAGCATTGTTGACAGAAGATTGGCTATACTTGTGTCGTCGTCGATGACCATTACAACAGGCCTCAACTGTCGTTCCTCCTTCTAAAATTTTCTTATTTTGCAACCTTTATCAGTATACACTACAATAAGGAAGAAAAATGTTGATGCCTGTCAAAGGCCGAAAAAAAATAATTTGACTGTTTTTTAGAAGAAAATCGTTTATTTCCAATAGTTTTAAGGCCTGCCCATTTATTTTGGTTACAGAAAGAAATGTCATTTATCGTAAAAAAGTTAGTAAATTTTGTATTTTTTTTGATGTGTAGATTATGCGTAAAATTTAGCTTTACTGGAGTGTTTGAATGGCAAGGGTTGAACTGATCGCAGTAACGGCATTTGGGCTTGAAGCTGTCGTTGCGCGGGAACTTAAAAATCTGGGGTATGAAAATACAGAGGTTCAGAACGGTAAGATATCATGGACAACAAATGAAGAAGGGATTTGCCGGGCCAATCTGTGGCTGAGGTGTGCGGACCGTATCAGTTTGAAGATGGGTGAGTTTGAAGCCCGGAGCTTTGAGGAATTATTCCAGCAAACGAAAGCATTGCCCTGGGAGGAATGGCTGCCGGTGGACGCCTGTTTTCCGGTGACCGGAAAATCGGTTAAATCTCAGCTGCATAGTGTTCCAGACTGCCAGGCGATCGTTAAGAAAGCGATTGTGGAGAGACTGAAGGATACCTATGGCGTCAGCTGGTTTGAAGAGACAGGAGCCCTCTATGCCGTACAGGTCTCTATTCTGAAAGATACTGTTACGCTGACCATCGATACTTCCGGTAAGGGATTAAACAAACGCGGCTATAGGCAAATGGCCGGGGAGGCTCCATTAAAAGAAACACTTGCTGCCGCAATGGTCTATCTTAGCTACTGGAAACCCGACCGTGTTCTTCTGGATCCTTTTTGCGGAACAGGAACGATTCCGATTGAAGCGGCTTTTATCGGGCAGAACCGGGCACCTGGTCTGGCCAGGGCATTTTCGGCTGAACGTTGGACGAACATTGCGGAAAAACATTGGCGAAAAGCAAGAGAAGAAGCAGAAGATCTCTGGCAAAGAAATGAGGAACTTGCAATCTATGGTTCGGATATTGATCCAGCTGCTTTACGCTTAGCCAGGGAACACACCAGAGAAGCAGGTCTGGAAGGAAAAATATTTTTTCAGAGGCTGCCGGTCAAAGAAGTCCGCTCCAGATTTAAATATGGCTGTATCATTACGAACCCTCCATACGGGCAAAGGCTTGGAACAGCAGAAGAAGCTGAAACTGCTTATCAGGAACTTGGCGAGGTTCTGGAGAGACTCGAAGATTGGTCCCTGCATATGCTCACTTCGCTGCCAAAACCAGAAAGGTTCATTAAAAAAAGGTGGGATAAAAGCCGGAAATTATATAATGGAAGAATTGAGTGCCATTATTATCAGTTTTTTGGGCCCAAACCTCCAAAAGACGCGAAAAATAACCTATAGATTATTTCTAAAAAAAGAATAAAATATGGATAGGATAATTTTAAAGATGAGAAGGAAATATAAGGATTATGATGGATAAAAAGGATATAACTGAAAAGCTCGAGCCTCTCTACGACAAAAAGGTCGAATGCCTTTTATGCGGTCAGGAATTCGTGACCAAGAAAATCCGGTCAAGGTTCATTAAGCCGCGCAAGGTCGACAGCGATTTTGGTCAGATATTTGAGCAAGATGACAATAGTCCGTTATTCTACTATGTCATGGTCTGCCCTCATTGCGGTTTTTCTTTCACAGAGGATTTTTCCAAAATCATGGCACAAAATGTTCGCAAAAAAACTCTCGAGGAGATCTCCGGCAAGATGGACCACAGTAAAGACTTTTGTGGAGAGCGGGATTATCAGATGGCAGTCAGAACGTTTAAGCTAGCGATCTACTTTGCCCAGCTGATTAAAGAAAAACATGTTGTGCTGGCAAGGATCTGTCACCGCCTGGCGTGGATTTACCGCGGAGCCGGAATTGCTGAAGAAGAGATGAGATTTATGAATCTGGCCTGTACCGAATATGAACAATCTTTTCTTTATACGGATTTCAATCCGGAATTGACTCCGGAAATCCAGATTTTATATTTGATCGGTGAATTGAACCGCAGACTAGGAAAATACAACGAAGCTGTCAAATATTTTTCTACAGTCAGTGAACATCCTGACAAAAGCCGGTACATGAAATATGTCAATATGGCCAGAAATCAGTGGAGCGAAGCTGTCCAGGAATATCGGGAGAGCAAGACCAAACAGCAAATACAGCCAAACGTAAAATCAGAATAACTGAAGGGTGTATCAATTATAAACAGGAGTAATGATGAACAGTATAGCTGTAAAGCAAATTTATGAGGCAACAGAGGCTAAGATTGGGGAGCGTCTGCAAATCTCAGGCTGGGTAAGGACGGTCAGAGCATCCAGAGAATTTGGTTTTATCGAATTTAATGACGGCAGTTGCTTCAGAAACCTACAAATCGTCTATGGTCAGGATCTGCTAAACTTTTCCGAAGTCAGCCGACTCGGAGCCGGTTCCGCCATAACTGCGGAAGGGGTACTGGTTTCCTCTCCGGGGACAAACCAGGCTTTTGAGCTAAAAGCCGAGAAGATCCAAATCGAAAATGCCTGTCCGGCTGATTATCCGCTGCAGAAGAAAAAGCATAGTCTGGAATTTCTTAGAACGATTGCGCACCTCCGTCCCCGGACCAATACATTCTCGGCTGTATTCAGACTCAGGTCTGTCATTTCAATGGCCGTGCATCAGTTTTTTCAGGATAAAGGCTTTGTCTATGTGCATACGCCAATCATCACAGGAAGTGATGCCGAGGGAGCGGGAGAAATGTTTCGGGTATCCACACTGAAGCTTGATCATCTGCCGCGTGATGACCGGGGAGCAGTGGATTATCGTCAGGACTTTTTTGGTAAGGAGACAAATCTTACGGTAAGCGGACAGCTGAATGCCGAAAGTTTTTGCCTTGCGTTTAAAGATGTCTACACATTTGGACCGACTTTCAGGGCAGAAAACTCCAATACGGCCAGGCATGCAGCTGAATTTTGGATGATTGAGCCGGAGATTGCCTTTGCAGAGTTAAACGATATCCAAAATCTCGCCGAGGAAATGATGAAGTATCTGATTGCTTATGCGCTGGAACACTGCCCGGACGAAATGGCGTTTTTTAGTAAGTTTATCGATAAAGAACTGCTGGCCCGGCTGAACAATGTTTTAGATTCGGAATTTGGCCGTCTGTCCTACAGCGACGCCATCGAGATTTTAAAGAAAGCCAATACGGATTTTGCTTATCCTGTGGAATGGGGATTAGACCTGCAAACTGAGCACGAACGTTTTTTAACCGAAAAGGTATTTGGAAAACCACTTTTTATTACAGATTACCCCAAGGAGATTAAGGCTTTTTACATGAGGCAAAACGATGATCAGCAGACGGTGGCTGCGATGGACCTGCTTGTTCCGGGTGTCGGTGAAATCATTGGCGGCAGTCAGAGAGAAGAAAGAACAGATTTGCTGACAAAACGAATTGCTCAGCTTGGAATGAGTGCGGAGCATTATGGCTGGTACCTTGAACTCAGAAAATATGGTGGGGTAAAACATGCAGGCTTCGGCCTCGGCTTTGAGCGCCTGATCATGTATTTAAGCGGGATTTCCAATATCCGTGATGTCATCCCGTTCCCGAGAACCGTGAAGTCCGCAGATTTCTAGCAAAAATTATTTTTAAATATTTACCCAAATGAGACATACAGATTTACTAGTCCTAAAATAATAATTATTGCGGCATTAATGGAAAATATTCTGACAGAATTAGCCGCAGAGACTAAATTAATGATATAATCCCTAATTGGAGTACAATTTTTTTAATGTTCTATTTTCAAGGAGGAAATTCCCAATGCCCAATAAAGAAATGCTCTTAATTCCCGGCCCGACACCTGTAGTCGACGAAATTTATGAGGCGCTTTCCCGGGAAACAATGTCCCATACGGATATGCGTTTTGCAGGTATTTTCAGCGAAGCTCTCGCTCAGACCAGAAAAATGTTCAATACGGATGGCGAAGTTTTTGTTATCGCCGGATCCGGAACACTAGCCATGGAAATGGCACTGGCCAATACGGTTGCCCGCGGTGAGAAGCTGCTCATCGTAAGCCATGGCTATTTTGGAGACCGCTTTATCGGAGTTGCGAAAGCTTTAGGGATTGAAGCTGAAGTACTGGCTGCTGAGTGGGGCAAACAAATTGAACCGGCTCAGATCGAAGAAAAGCTGCAGCAAGGCGGATTTAAAGCTGTTACGGTAACCCACGCGGATACATCAACGGGAGTAGCTGCTAATCTGGACAAAGTTGTTCCGACAGTCAAAAAGTATGGCGCGCTCTTTATTTTAGACGGTGTATGTGCTTCCGGCGGACTTGAAGAAGATATGGGCAAAGCCTATGGTACTGACGATTATAAGATTGACGTTGTTTTGACCGCATCTCAGAAAGCGATTGGGGTTCCTCCTGGACTTGCGATTGTGGCCTTTGGACCGAAAGCCCTAGAATCCAGAGCGAAAATGGATGGTGTCAACAGTTACTATATGGATATCAGCAACTGGAGCCCGGTCATGAAAGAGCCCCAGAAATATTTTGCGACCCACCCGATCAATATGATCTATGGCTATGCAGAAGCTATGAAAATCATTGCGGCCGAAGGAACGGCAGCACGTTATCGTCGGCATACAGCGATTGGCAAAGCAATCCGTGCGGCGGTCAGATCCATGGGCATGAATATTTTTGCTGCGGAAGAAGTCGCTGCTCCGACTTTAAGCTGCATTCTTTATCCAGAAGGAATCAACGATGCCGAATTCAGAGCCGTACTCGCGAAGAAAGGGCTGATCGTAGCCGGATTACTCGCTTCTCTGGCCGGAAAAGGCTTCAGATTGGGACATATGGGGAACACCACGAATGATATTTTCTGCAAAGCGCTCGAAATCATTGGTGAAACACTCGGAGAAATGGGATTCCCGGTGGACAGCGCGAAAGCCGTCCAGGTGTTCAAGGACGTTTTTGCTGAGAATAATAAATAAACCACTAAATTGCTCAAAAGTAAGAGATTTGAGGCTCTATGTAAAAGGTTGGGGTGAACCCCTAAACAAGAGTAACTCTAAACCGATATGATGCTGATAATAGTTTTTGACTGTTATCAGCATTTTTTTTGAGCTAAGCTAAGGTTGACGACATGGTGCCATCCGCTTTTCGGCTGTTTATTCTACTGAATGCCCAAAATATTGTAGACTTGCACAGAATGCGGTAAAGCGAGCGAAAACCGCAGCGTCAAGACATGCTAATGGTTCACATGCTGAAAAGCCCAGTGGTTCTAGCATGTTAGCAAGGATTTGAGCGAGTAGCCACGAAAACGTGCGAGCGGAATATCTGTGTAAGGCTACAATTGCCTAAGAATAAGAATAAGAATAAGAATAAGAATAAGAATAAGAAAAAGACGTCTTAAATGATTTGAGACGTCCCTCAGAGAATAAGTTACAAGGCAATCCGCTTTTTCTTGGATTAAGGTTACCCAGGCTTTATTTCCCTCTCAAATAATCCGCCATTTTCGGCATGAAATACGGGATGATCTCGTCTAGCATTTTAGGCATGAGTACCTCCATCGTTTTGGGCATCAGGTTTGGCATCTGTTCTTCGAGGTACTCCGGCATCGGGATGGCTTCGCTTACTTTCTCAAGCATTCGCGGCATGACTTTATCCATGATGTCCGGGAGCAATCCGGGGAATAAGGAAGGCATCACGCTTTTCATCATGGAGATCATCGGCTCTTTGAACACTTCCGGCGCGTTCATCACCATTTTCATCATGTTCCTGTATGTGTCCGGCATGGCTTCAATCATCTCCGGAATTAGACCGGCCATCATATCGGCCATTCCCCAGGGGGTCATCATTCGGATCATTCCGTCAAAGACAGCCCATTTCTCATCGATGACCGGATCTGAGCACGGAATGTCATAGCCAAGGCTTTCGGCGGCCAGCGTAGATAAATCGCGGATCTTAATTGGCAGATGATTATCCTCGGCCGAGATTTTTAACTGGACCCTGCAGCAGGGACAGGCGGTAATAATCGTATCTGCACCGCACTCTATCGCTTCCTCAATCCGGGAAGCACCAATCTCAGAGGCGACCTTCGGATCAGCCACTAGGGAGATCACGGCGCCGCAGCAGTGCGCATCATAATGGTGAAAACGCATTTCCCTGAAGTTTGAGCCGGGGATTGCGTTGATCAGCGTACGTGGACCTTCAAATCTGGCTCCGGCCCGTCCCATATGACAAGGATCATGGTAGGTTGCCTGAAGGTTAAGTTCTTTGGCAAGCTTAAACTCTCCCGCTTCAATCTTTTCGGCCAAAACATCCGCATAATGTTTGGCATGCAGATCATATTCAATATTGTTGTCTTTGGCCCAATGGCGGTAATAGATTTCCCAGACCAGCCAGCAGGCCGGACAGGTTGTAATAACGGTCTTGGCCCCGGTCTGTTTCATCGCGGCAATATTTTTAGCTGCTGTTTCATTGAAGACTTCCCAGCGTCCGGATACGAGCATCGGTATGCCGCAGCACTGTTCTTTGTTGCCGAGATAAGCATATTTGATCCCTGCTTCCTTTAACAGCAAAGCAGTAGACTGGGCAATATCCTGTTCGACGAAGGATGAGGTACAGCCAGGGAAAAAGGCGTATTCGGCTTTTTCCTGGACACTGTCCCGAACCTCGTCAATGATCCATTTATCCCTGTCCTTAGCGTATCCGCCCCAAATATTGCCCTGCTGGCGCATCGTATTGGCCATGATTTCAAAAGGAGGAAATGTCCTGTACCCGAGTCCGTCTACCAGCAGCCCCCGCAGTTTTAGCCAGGAAGATTCATTCGGCAAATCCAGCTGACAGGTCCTGTTGCATAATTCACACGTCGTGCAGGCCAAGAAAGTGTCAACAGCACGCTGGGTAAATTCGACTTCCCCTTCCAGAAGAAGTTTTAAAAACGTCCATTTGCCGCGCGGGGATTGGGACTCCCAACCCCGGCCGTAATATTGATCACATTGATCGACACAGTAGCCACATTGCGAACAGGCGTAGGCATACCAGACAATGTCACCCGGAATGCCTTTTCTCTCCTTGAATACTTCACCGGGATCTTTGGCTTTGGCCAAATTGCCGAATATTTTGAGGATCGGGTCAAGCGTACCTGCAAGTTCAATTCCCCTGGACAAAAAACTGTTGTCCAGGACTTTGCCCGGATTCATCATTTTATTCGGGTCAACCTGCTTTTTGAATGCGGTCAGTTTTTTGACCCTGTCCTTGCCTAAGATCTTTTCGACGAACCCGATAAAATATAAGCCGGACGCATACGGTCTGCCCTGGTATTTCTGAGCGGTGTTCAGAATAGACAGAGAAAGCGCATAAGCAAGATTGAAGTTAAACTGCCTTTCATCATGCAGGATGAAACCCAGCAGAACAAATTCCTGGGAATTTGTCGCGAAGCCCTCCAGAATAAATGGGTGCTTAACCTCGGCCGTAATCTCTTGAATGACTTTATCGAGGTTTTCCAGCGGGATAATAACCTCGCTTGGAATCAGGGAAGGGGCAATTCTCTTGGCCCTGACGGGTTCAAAACGGGCATCCCATTCATGTCGGGCGATTTCGGCGGAGAGAAATTCTCCGTTGTTTTTTTGGGCGATTTCCATCACATCGGCCTGAACAAGATCGCAATGGTCGTTGGTACAAGACAGAATCGCTATATATTTTTCGGGCAGAATCGGTCTGTGCTCATCCGTGACTCGCTCCCCGTGATGATAATGCGGCGGTAGATTATTCTTTAATCTCGCAGCGTCCGGGTTGATAAACGATACCGACCATAAAGGCACTTTGCGGGAAAACAAATCTTTCATGAATCCTGCAAGATGGTCCGGATTGCCAAAAGCGATGGCTTTGACATGCATTGGTTTCAGCATTTTAACCCGGATGCTGATCTCGCTGATTAAACCAGTGATTCCATTAACGTCCGAAACCAGATCCAGACCCGAACCCTGCATGAATTTGACAGAGCCATCTGGCAAGACAACTCTGGCAGACAGTACATTGTCTCGGAAGTAGCCAAATTCATAACTGCCGATTCCAGCACCGCCCTGCGCAAGCCATCCGCCGACCGTCGAAGAAGGAGCACTTGTCGGGTATAACGCCAGCGTCAGGTTCTTTTGGTTCAGGTGATACTCGAGTTCATTCCAGACAACGCCCGGCTGTATAGTTGCACTGCTTTCCTGTTCGGAGATATCGAGGATTTTTTTCATCCGGTTAAATTCGACGATTAGCCCACCGTCAACCAGCAGTACGCCGCCATAACCGGATGTTGCTTTCCCTCTTGGAATTAAGCTGATTTGATGCCGGTTCGCATAGGTCACGAGGTGAACAAGTTCATCTTCGGATGACGGTTGAACAATACCGTCCGGAATAGGATTACCGGCAAAGGGTTTAATCATGGAGGGCATTACTCCCATATCGTGGGCATAAATTTTTCTTTCCAGGGCGTTGAAGTTTATCCGGTCCCCCCAGATTGACTTCAAATCTTCAATGACTTCTTTCTGAATGGTCAAGGCCATACACTCCTTTCGGATCATTGATTAACAATGCGAAATCAGAGATAAAAAAGTCAAATAATATCCCACTGTGTCAGAATATTCTTCATTTTTAGAGATTTACCTCTCTCTAAACAAGCCAAATATAGAAATATTTATAAGAGTTTGGCAAAGTAATATCCTTATATTCTTTGTAATAATCATAGAAATTTATAATTAAGTTGGCTGTAAAAATTTGGACTGACAGAACAGATGATTTTTGGCGGATAAACCACTCCTAACCAAGCCAGAATAAGAAGAAAGCTGAATCGGAGCTGGCATGAAAAACAGCAAAGAAATGCGGTGCAATAGAAATAACTTCGGGTGAGGTGAAAGTATGGATCAGAATTTCAATGAAAAAAAACAAAAAAAAATATTCAGTATTATAACGGTAAGTCTTATTCTATGTCTGGTTCTTTCTGCTGCCAGTCAGGCTGCTCTTGGAGACCGGACACTGTCCAAGGGTTCCAGAGGTTCTGAAGTCAAAGCCTTGCAGAGCAAACTGGTCCAACTCGGGTATCAGGTCGGAAAAGTTGACGGTATTTATGGAAAGTCAACCCTGGCTGCCGTCAAAAGATTTCAAAAAAGCAGAGGATTAAAAGCTGACGGCATAGCCGGAGACAAAACGATTCGGGAGTTAAAAAGACTGACAGGTGAAAGTACTACCTCTTCCGGGAAACAGGTAGGTTTTAAGAACGCCGATTTTCAGCTGCTTGCTCGGTGTGTTTATGCGGAAGGCCGCGGGGAACCGTATATTGGTCAGGTCGCGATCGGGGCCTGTATCATGAATAGGATTAAAAGTTCCTCCTTCCCGAAAACCATCGCCGGTGTCATTTACGAGCCAAAGGCCTTTTCGGCAGTAGATGACGGTCAGATCAACCTTCAACCTGATGAAACCGCCATTAAGGCAGCCAGGGAAGCGATGAACGGATCTGATCCGACCAATGGAGCGGTCTATTATTTTAATCCCGACAAGACCACCAATAAATTTGTCTGGTCAAGACCGCAGATCAAAAAAATTGGCAAACATATTTTTACACGTTAGGGGGGGTACCGATGAACGCTGAATCAAAAAAAAAGCTGCTTTCCTGGCTGTCCTTGACGTTAGGGATTGCGCTGATCTTCTCTCTGGGCTGGGGTTATTATGAGTTCAGGGAACTCAAAGAGTATAAGACGGAAACAGAAAACCAGTATTCGAGGGCTTTTACGGATCTTGTGGCGTCGTTAAACGAAGTGGAAACAAGTATAGCCAAAGCAAAGGTTGCGGGTAGCACGGCCCAAAGGGTGCTTTATCTCGGAGAAACCTGGAAGGGAAGCGAAAGTGCGGTCAGCCGCCTTGGCCAGCTGCCGGCAGACGAGGTCGGGATTAGCTATGTTGACACGTTTATCAACCAGGTCAGCGATTTCAGCAAGGCCATGACCCGCAAGATGGCTGCTGCCGCCGTGATGAGTGCTGAGGAGCAGGCCACATTGAACAAAATGCATGAAAGAGTGATAGAAATCAACCGCTCAGTTCAGCAAGTTTACAATCAGTTTAATTCCGAGAACCTCGCCTGGGTGGACAAACCCAAAGGATTGCTGCAAAAAATCGGTCTCGGAAAATCCATTCAGACCGCCGCTCAGGGTGATGAAAACAGCGGAAAGACCAATCAGCAAAATCAACAGGCAGCTGCCCAAACGCCAACTTCTGTCAGAGGCGGGTTGAAGCAGCTTGATGTCAGCCTTCAGAAATATCCTCCATTCACATATCAGGGAGAACTGGACAAGCATTATGTGGATAAGCCGCTTGGTTTACCGGAAGGAGAAATTAATGAAAGCAAAGCCGTGGAGGTTGGCAAGCGTTTTCTTGAAGATTTGGGGCAGACAGGTGCGGCTCCACAGTTAAGCGGTTTAAGCGACAACCTCCTCGGAGGATTTAATCTTACGTATAAGGACAGCTATTTGGAGGTCAGCAAAAAAGGCGGTGTCGTCACGTTTTACCGGGACCAGCGTGAATTAAACGATCGCCAGCTCGATGTCAAAAAAACCTTGGATAGTGCCTATGCCTCTCTGGCCAGGATAGGATGGGATCTGGTCGTAACTTCTTCCGAGGATCTCGGGTCCTATGTTTTGGTTGATGCAGTTCCGCGGGAGAACGGGACACTGCTGTATCCTGACAAGATCAGGCTGACCATAGCAACAGATAACGGTCAGATCATTGGCTTTGACGCTAACCCCTACTATGCGTATCATCATCAACGAAATCTGAATCGCGTGCTTACACTGGAGCAGGCCAAGGCAAAACTCAAGAAAGAATTTAAGATCATCGAAACAAAAATGGCGGTGATCTCAAAATTAGGGACAAATGAAGCCTTTTGTTATGAATTCAGAGGGACGGCATTTGGGGAGGAGTATATGGTTTATATCAATGCGCTGAATGGAACGGAAGAAAAAATTAGCAGGGTTGTCAATACGCCTGCCGGAAAATTAATCCAGTAAGGATTAAGATAAGAATTAACAAAATAAGTATTGAAAAAAAATGCATTTCCAATATAATTGGTAAATGTAAAATAATTAAGCAGAGAAAGACCTTCTTTTTCTGCTTAATTATTTGGGCGCTGGTATTTTTACTGAAAATGTATTAAAATTTATTTTAGTTATGTACATTTCCAGCGGTCCTATGAAGGAGGAGCTTCAGGTTTGAGCGTTTATGAGAAAATCAGGGAAAATATCAGTAAAAAATTAGAACAGGCGATCCTCTGTGCACGCGAAAAAGGAGCGTTGGCTTTTCAGGAAATACCTTCTTACGTTTTAGAAGAACCAAGAGAACGTGAGCATGGTGATTTGGCGACTAACCTTGCTATGCTTTTAACCAAACAGGCAAAAAGAGCTCCGCGGGATATAGCAGCAATCATTATTGATAATCTGGATACGGCAGATACCTGGATTACCTCAAGTGAAATAGCCGGACCCGGATTTATTAATTTCCGCCTGGATCCTGCCTGGCTGACAGGCGTAATTCCTGAAATATCTGCCCAGGGTGAAAAATACGGGTTTGTCAACATCGGCCAGGGTGAAAAAATTCAGGTTGAGTTTGTCAGTGCGAATCCGACAGGCCTTTTGCATATGGGGAATGCCAGAGGAGCTGCTTTGGGGGACAGTTTGGCCTCACTGCTGGCGATGGCCGGGTACGAGGTCAGCAGGGAATTTTATATCAATGATGCAGGCAATCAGATTCATAATTTTGCGCTATCGCTGGAAGCCAGATATCTCCAGCTTATGGGGGTTGAAGTACCTTTCCCGGAGGCCGGGTATCATGGTGAAGATTTGATTGATACTGTCAAAAATATCATTGAAAAAGACGGAGATCAATATGTCCGAATGAAAGAACAGATCCGCCGGGATATTCTTGTCAGTTATGCTCTTAAAGAAAAAATTAATGATATCAAAGAAACGTTGGCGGATTTTGGCGTTTTCTATGATGTATGGTTCAGTGAAAAGTCTTTGCATGAGTCCGGCTATATTCGTGAGACGATGAAGCGGCTGGAAGACAAAGAATATATTTATGAAAAGGAAGGTGCTCTCTGGCTGAAAGCAATCCTTCCGGGAGATGAAAAAGACGAAGTCATTGTGCGCGGCAATGGGGTTCCGACCTATTTTGCAGCGGATATTGCGTATCACCGCAATAAGTTCGAACGGGGTTTTAAAAAGGTTATCAATATCTGGGGAGCAGACCACCATGGACATGTCGCCCGCATGAAAGGCGCAATGCAGGCTCTGGGATACAGCCCTGATTCTCTTCAGGTCATCCTCATGCAGCTCGTAAGGCTGATTCAGGACGGAGATATCGTCAAGATGTCAAAGCGTTCCGGTCAGTATATCACGCTGAGGGAACTGATTGATGAAGTTGGCAAAGATGCAGCCAGGTTCTTCTTCCTGCTGCGTGACCCGGATTCTACGGTTGAGTTTGACCTTGACCTGGCCAAATCCCAGTCCGCCGATAACCCGGTTTACTATGTGCAGTATGCGCATGCTCGGTTGTGCAGTATCTTAAGACAGGCGGAAGAACAGGGTTTCGAATCGCAGCTGATTCCTGGTGAATATCAGCTGGCGCTTCTTGTTTCTGCGGAGGAAAGAGATCTATTGAAGAAATTGGCGGATCTGCCTGGGGAAATTGTGCTGGCAGCAAAGCTAACCGAACCGCACAGGCTTGCAAGGTATGTGCTTGACTTGGCGGCGCTATTCCATACTTTTTACAATAGTCAGCGTGTTCTGATTGAGGATCCCGATTTGCGGACAGCCCGGCTGGGACTGATTCGCTCAACCAGACAGGTATTGGCGAATGTCTTGAAGATACTGGGTGTATCGGCCCCGGAAAGAATGTAAACTTATCTTTGGAAGTTAATTAATTTGACATACAACGTAGCACAGGACTCTAGACTTTAGAATTTTATGAGATAAGGAAAGGGTAGAAAAGGATGACGAAATTTATATTTGTTACCGGAGGCGTAGTAAGTTCCCTGGGTAAAGGAATAACAGCCGCTTCTTTGGGATGTTTATTGAAGAAAAGGGGACTCAAGGTCGCAATCCAAAAATTTGACCCCTATATTAATGTCGATCCTGGAACAATGAGCCCTTACCAGCATGGAGAAGTGTTTGTTACCGATGACGGAGCGGAAACCGATCTTGACCTCGGGCACTACGAAAGATTTATTGATGTTCCGTTATCCAAAAACAGCAATGTGACTGCAGGAAAGATTTACTGGTCGGTCATCACCAAGGAACGCAAAGGCGACTATCTTGGCGGCACGGTTCAAGTGATTCCTCATATTACGAATGAGATTAAAGAACGTATTTACCGGGTTGCCAGAGAGAGTAATCCCGATGTTGTGATTACTGAAATTGGCGGGACTGTCGGCGATATGGAGTCACTGCCGTTTTTGGAAGCCATTCGTCAGGTCCGTGGAGATATGGGGAAAGAGAATGTCTGTTATATCCACGTCACCCTTCTTCCTTATCTGTCGGCTTCCGGTGAGGTTAAGACCAAACCGACGCAGCATTCGGTCAAGGAACTTAGAGGTATCGGAATTCAGCCCAATATTTTGGTTTGCCGGGCTGACAAGGCAATTGACGATGATCTCAAAGAAAAACTAGCTTTATTATGTGATATTGACAAAGAAGCTATCATAACTAATACCACAGCTCCGACGATTTATGAGGTTCCGCTTCGTCTTCAGGAAGAAGGTATGGATGATATCGTTCTGTGCTGTTTGGGTATTAAAGCCCCCAAAGCGGATATGTCAACGTGGGAAAAAATGGTCTTGAAGATTAAGTCTCCATGCAGGTATACAGAAATTGCGATTGTCGGCAAATATGTCACTTTACCCGACGCCTACCTCAGCGTAGCAGAAGCCTTGCGCCATGCCGGCATCGATCAGGGGGCCGGTGTAAAAATCCGCTGGATTAATTCTGAGGAGCTTGAGGTTCCAGGGGCAGATTTGGGGCAGATATTTACCGGAATTAAAGGCATCCTGGTACCGGGAGGATTCGGAAACAGAGGGATTGAAGGGAAGCTCAAGGCGATCCAGTATGCCAGAGAGAACAAAGTACCGTATTTAGGCATTTGTCTCGGGATGCAGTGTGCCATCATTGAATTTGCCAGAAACGTCTGTGGGCTAAAAGGCGCGAATAGTACAGAATTTAACCCTGATACGGAGTATCCCGTGATCGATTTGCTGCCGGAACAAAAAGATATTGAAGATATGGGCGGGACGATGCGTCTGGGGATTTCTCCGGTCAGGGTCAAACCGGATACCCTTGCCAACTCGGCGTATTCCAGTGAAGTGATTTATGAGCGGCATCGTCACCGCTATGAAGTGAACAATTATTACCGGGAAATCCTCGAGAAGAACGGCATGGTATTCTCGGGCACATCCCCGGACGACAGACTCGTTGAAATATCGGAATATCCGGATCATCCCTGGTTTGTGGCTTCTCAGTTTCACCCTGAATTTAAGTCCAGACCGAACCGGCCGCATCCACTCTTCAAGAACTTTGTCACTGCAACACTGAAGGAAATATAAGACAGCAAACAACAGATGTTTAAGATCATATGATTACGTTTAAAATTAATAGGATAACAGGATGAAGAAAAACGTTTTTTGCCAGTCAACCGGTTCACGTCGAACTGGGTGATTGGTATTTCTATGAATTGTATTTCCGAAGATGATAGAATGGAATGTCTTTGGGAGGAGTGAAAAAATGGAATTTACGGCAAGGTGGCTCACAATTGAAGATAAAGCAAAGTTTAATTCCTTTATTTGTAAGCATCCCAAAGGGCATGCGATGCAATTATGGGAATGGGGAGACATTAAAGGAAGAACGGGCTGGAAACCCTGGAGGCTTGCAGTGGAAAAAGATGGTGAGATTTTTGCTGCTGCAACAATTCTCGAAAGGAAACTGCCGTTGCTGGGGACCCCCATTTTTTACTGTCCGCGCGGTCCGGTCGTTGATATGCACGACAGCGAAAAAATGGCAGCCGTCCTGGAAGCAATCAGGAAGCTGGCGCAAAAACGCAAGGCGATTCTCTTAAAGATTGATCCTGATGTATCTTCAACCGATCAGGTTCTGGCAGGTATTTTGAAAGCCCAGGGCTTTAATAAAATGGATACAGGAAAGAATTTTGAAGGTGTTCAGCCGAAGTTTGTATTCCGTCTGGACATTTCGCCGGATGAAGAGACCTTGCTCGCGAATATGCATCAAAAAACCCGCTATAATATCCGCCTTTCCTCTAAAAAAGGTGTCGTGATCCGGAAAGGATTAAGAGAGGATCTACCGGAATTTTTCCGTGTGCTCAAGGAAACGACCGAGCGGGATAATTTCCTGGTAAGGTCTTATACCTATTTTGAAGATCTGTATGATACGTTGGTGCCGGCAGGTTTTGCCGAACTTTTTGTTGCCGAATATGAAGGAAAGATTGTTGCAGGAACGCTGGCCTTCATTACAGGGGAAAAAGCCTGGTATATCTATGGGGCATCATCAAATTCTTATCGCAATGTCATGCCCAACTATTTGATTCAGTGGGAAATGATTTGCTGGGCCAAAGCCAATGGTTGTACGCTCTATGATTTCAGAGGAGTATCCGGGGATTTGGACGAGAGTAACCCGCTGTATGGACTGTATAAATTTAAAAAAGGTTTTAATGGCGAGTTTACAGAATTCATCGGGGAATGGGACTATGTTTACAGGCCTGTCCTGTATGTGATTTGGCAGATTGCTGAAAAAGCTTACTCCGGGAAACTGAAAGGAATGCTTGCCCGGATGCGCAGGCCGCGGAATAAATAATTCCATGTAATTTCTTAAATGATCTCTTAAATAATTTTTAATATCATTTGTTAAAGAGGGGCTTGTCATGTCAGATCTATGGATCGAAGTAGATATGGATGCCATTATCCATAATTACCGACAAATCATGGCCGGGCTTTCTGCCGGATGTCGGCTCATGGCAGTCGTTAAGGCAGATGCCTACGGCCTCGGGGCTGCGGAAGTAGCAGGAGCTTTGCAGGGAGAAGGATGTACGGCCTTTGCTGTCACCACCATCTCTGAAGCGTTGCTGCTGCGAAACCAAGGTGTTGACGGTACAATCCTGGTGCTCGGCCCGTCGAGCCGGGAATACTGGCAGGCGGCAATCCAGGCCCATATTGAACTAACGGTATCACAGCTGGACTGGATACCGACACTGAACAAACTCGCCGAAACGTTGGGAACTAAAGCCGGGATTCAGCTGAAGCTGGAAACGGGTATGGGACGTACCGGTTTTACGGGCGATCAGCTGCAGGAATTAGCTGCAGCGTTGCGAGAAGCTCCTCAGCTGGAAATAACCGGGGTGTACACGCACTTTGCCCGGGGAGCTCAGCGTGATCGTGCCTATACCAGAGCGCAGAATGAAAAATATCTGGCTTATGTTCAAACGTTGGAACAAGCAGGCATTCGGATCCCGCTGAAGCACGTCTGCAACAGCGCTGCCTATTTGGATTTTCCGGAGTATCATTACAATATGGTCAGAGTCGGGACACTCCTGATTGGTCATTGTCCTGCGCCGGCATTCGAAGGCAGGCTGCGGTTAAAAGACCCTTGGCTGGCCAAAGCAAGAATTGTTCACCTGCAAAAGGCGGCAAAAGGTACCTTTGTCGGCTACCAGAGTGTTTACAAGGCTAAAAAAGACACGACTCTGGCAGTGGTGCCGGTAGGTTATGCCGATGGATTTGGGATTGAGCCCAGACTTGTGCCTCAAAACATTGTGGATCTCGCGAAAATAATTGTCAAAAATATGGCAGCTCTTATGGGCATTCAGCTGGGCCGGGAAAAACTGCTTTGCAACGGGCAAACCGTCAGGATTGCAGGGAAAATTGGGATGCAGCTTACGGTACTCGATGTCGGCAGCGCGTCTTGCTCAGCCGGTGACGAGATTGTGATTCCCTTACGAAGGACTCAGGCCAATCCCAGGATTCTGCGGATGTATAAAAAAAATGGAGAAATAATGAGAATAAGGATAATTAATGAAGGATTTTTGTCTCCCAGCGAAGAACAATTGTCAAATAAAAGGTAGTATGGCGATCTTTGTAAAATCATATTGCTTTTAGCGCGATGGATGTTTTTAAAATCTATTGACAACTGCAAATCTAGCTATAAAAAAGGGGGGCTTTGATGCTGAAGATGTTGATTGTGGATGACCAAAATGGGATCAGAAGACTTCTAACCGAAGTTTTTTTAGAATATGGTTATGAGATTGAATCGTGCGGCAGCGGAATAAAAGCGCTTGAGATTATTCCGGAATTTCAGCCGGATCTGATAATCATGGATGTTAAGATGCCTGGAATGAGTGGAATTGAGGTTCTAACCAAACTCAGGGAGACAAATTGTAAAAGCCGGGTCATCATGATGACAGCATATGGCGATCAGATTTTTTATAAACAGGCTGAGGAATTAGGAGTATCCGGCTTTGTTGTTAAACCTTTTGATTTAAATGAACTAAAAAAGCAGGTTGGAGAAATTATAAGTGCGGATCATGTTTCTGAGGATTGAAACGGTGGTTTAAAATAATGGCTTGAATGATCAACAGATTAACCGGCCAGACTTTAACGAAAGTCTGGCTTTTTGGCGGCCATGTAGGATCTAATTCCGCGGTGCCATGAATGGTAAGAAGCGGCAATTCTAATATTCTAAAAAATCTAAGGCAGGAATAATATTTTACTTGGAGAACTATAAGCTATACGGCATACGTAAGCCGATGTGATCCGCTGGCTTGTCCGCTGGCTTGAGACGGCCACGGAGCCTAATACCGTGATTTCATGGAGCGGAAAGACCCAATAGCTGACAGTGTGGGAGGTGAGCCTAAAGAATGATTATTCAGGCAGTCTCAACCATTGGGATGCTTTGTTCCCACTGCGGGAAACTTCAGCTTAAAACATTATCAGTGTTTTCTTTTGTTCACTTGGGAAAGAACAGTTTCATTTGTACGTGTGGTACTCCATTGTTGACGCTCATCAGTTTTGAGAGCAAGAAAATCGGCATAGAATATTCTTGTATTTACTGCGGGACGCCGCATCACTTGGTTACCAGAAGGGAGTTGATCTGGGGAGAACAACCTTTGCGTCTGGGATGCAGCGACAAGGAACTACCAGTAGGCTATATCGGGCCTGAATCACGTGTCATGGAATTGTGCACAGAAATTAAAAAGAACTTTGTTCGACTGGCTTCGGAGTTAACAAGCGATCAGGAAGATCTTGATGTAATGACAGATGATTTTTTTGTTGTCTATGGCGTTATAGAGATACTTGGCAGGCTGGTTGAACGGAAAAAGCTTGGCTGCAAATGCGGAAATCATAACCTAACTGTAGAAATATTACCTGAAAGTGTAGAATTGATTTGCGATTTATGCAAGGCAATGGGTATTATTTATACGGATAATAAAGACATTTTGCGCATACTAGAACAAATGGGAGCAATTACTTTAGAGGAAAACGAGATGCGGATCATCAACGATTCTCTGAAGGGGAATCATAGAAAGAATATCATTACGGAGGTCGAGTAGGTTTTTTACTATGGCCGGATATTATTGAAGGAGGAATTTGACCTATGCGTTTTTTTCTTGATTCAGCCAATACAGAAGAGATTACCCGGGCATGGGACATGGGAGTCATCGCCGGTGTTACGACGAATCCTTCTTTGGTAGCCAGAGAAAAAGAGGACTTTCATACCCTGATCCATAAAATTGCCGGGATTGTCGATGGCCCGATCAGTGCGGAAGTCATAGCGCTCGATTATGAGGGTATGCTCCAGGAAGCCCGGCAGCTCGCAGATATCCATCCAAATATTGTCGTCAAAATTCCAATGACGCTTGACGGTTTGAAAGCCGTCAAGACGCTGCGGGAAGAAGATATCCAGACGAACGTTACATTGGTGTTCAGTCCTGTTCAGGCACTGATGGCAGCAAGGGCGGGAGCCGCTTATGTCAGCCCTTTTTTAGGAAGACTTGACGATATTGGGGAGGTTGGCATGAATGTCCTGGCCGATATCTGCGAAATTTTTGAGGTCCATGATCTGGACTGCGGGGTGATTGCCGCCAGTATCCGTCATCCTGTTCACGTCCTTGAAGCGGCTAAGATCGGCGCGGATTTTGCGACAATACCTTTTGGCGTTTTGAGCAAATTATCCGAGCATCCCTTGACAAGTGCAGGAATTAATAAATTTTTGAATGACTGGAAGAAGTTAAGTTAAGAAGGGTGAAAAAGAGATGGAAAGAGAATTAACCATGGAATTTGCCCGGGTGACGGAAGCGGCAGCACTCGCTTCAGCGCGCTGGGTAGGAATGGGACAGAAGAATGAAGCCGATGATGCGGCAGTGGAAGCTATGAGATCTTTGTTTGATACCGTACACATGGATGGGACGGTCGTGATCGGCGAAGGAGAAATGGACGAAGCCCCGATGCTTTACATTGGGGAGAAACTTGGCACGGGCGAAAGGCCCGAGGTTGATGTTGCCGTTGATCCCCTCGAGGGAACAAATCTTGTTGCCAAAGGAATGCCGGGAGCCATAGCGGTTTTAGCTGTGACCAAAAGATACGGACTTCTGCATGCCCCGGATATGTATATGGATAAAATTGCTGTTGGTCCCAAGGCTGCAGGACGTATCCATCTGGATGCTCCGGTTGCCGAAAATCTCGAGAACATAGCCAAGGGACTCAATAAGAAAATTCAGGAACTTACGGTGGTTATTCTCGACAGGCCCCGCCACAGTGAGATCATCCGTCAGGTAAGAGAATGCGGCTCCAGAATACGCCTGATTACCGACGGTGATGTCGCTCCGGCTGTCGCCTGCGGGCTGGAAGGCAGCGGAGTTGATGTGATGATGGGGGTCGGTGGAGCTCCTGAGGGAGTGCTTGCCGCTGCTGCCCTGCGCTGTATGGGCGGGGAAATGCAGGGGAGACTTTGGCCGGAGAATGAAGAAGATGTTGAAAGAGCCCGGAAACTGGGTATAATGGATATCAATAAACTGCTGACACTCGATGATCTGGTCAATACGGATGACATCTTTTTTGCGGCAACCGGAATTACAGAAGGACCGCTGCTTAAAGGCGTGATATACAGCAGTGAGGGTGCCACGACGCACACTGTGGTGATGAGGGGCAAGACCGGTACGGTCCGTTTTATTGAAGCCAAACATTGTTTTGCCAAAAAGCCCAAATATGCAATTAAAGGTGCCTGCTAAAACGCTGCGAAAAGAAGCCTTCTGAATTGTTTTTTTCTTGACCGAAAGGCAAAGAATGTGCTAAAATATTTAGAGTTGACTGTATTTGATTGAGACGGATCTGATTGGGAAGGAAGGTGACGGGTCATGAAAGAGAAAATTCATCCGAAATATGAACAAACTACCATTAGCTGCGCTTGCGGCAATATTATAGAAACAGGTAGTACGAAGAAGGATATCAAGGTCGAAATTTGTTCCAAGTGTCATCCTTTTTACACTGGAGTTCAGCGATTTGTTGACGCTGGTGGACGAGTCGATCGTTTCAAAAAGAAATACGGTTTGCAATAACAACGGTCTGAAGCCGTTGCCTGTAAAAAACAAGGAGCAGAGCGTAAGCTCTGCTTTTCGGTTATTAGGCCTGGAGGTTTAAATTTATGGAAAAACCTGTTCAATATGGAGGGCAAGCGCTGATTGAAGGCGTAATGATGCGCGGGCCACGGGCGATTGCGATGGCTGTTCGTCTACCCAACGGAGAGATTGAAGTAACGACCCAAGATATTCATCCCTGGTCTCAGAAGCCAGTTCTTAAATTGCCGATCATTCGGGGTTTTGTTGCACTGCTTGAATCTTTGGTAATCGGAACCAAAGCTTTGATGTTTTCCGCCGACCGCGCTGTCGGCGAAGAAGAAGGAGAGGAGCTTGGCTTTTGGGCGATGGTGTTAACGATCGTTATTGCCTTTGCTGCCGGACTCCTGTTATTTGTCGGAATACCGACAGCTTCCGCTCATTTATTGACAGATATTTTTCCGGGTACCGTACTGCAAAATATTGTCGAAGGCCTCATTCGTCTTATTGTGTTATTTCTATATATCCTTCTGATATCCAGATTAAAGGATATTCAGAGGGTGTTTCAATACCATGGGGCAGAACATAAAGCAATATTTGCGCATGAAGCTGGCGTGGAACTGAATCCGGAGAACATCCGGAAATACTCCAGACTGCATCCCCGGTGCGGGACGAGCTTCTTGCTTATTGTTGTTGTCGTCAGTATCTTTGTTTTTGCCTTTTTGGGCGTGGATCCTCTGTGGTGGCGTATCGTTTCCCGAATCATCCTGATGCCGCTAGTAGCTGGAATTTCGTACGAGCTTTTGAAGCTGTCAGGGAGATTTTCCAAATCGATGTTTTTAAAGTGGATCATAGTTCCCGGCCTTCTGCTGCAGAAGCTTACGACCAGGGAACCGGACGACTCCCAACTTGAGGTTGCGATTGCTGCGCTTAACGGGGTACTCGCGACCGGACAGGAACTTTCATAGATAAAATTCATTTGGGAGAGGTTAAAACATGCTAAACAGGCTCGAAGAGATAGAAAAAAAATATGACGACTTGACAGAACTCCTGGCCAAGCCGGAGATCATCGCCAATCAGGCTGATTTTCAGAAATATGCCAGAAGCCAGTCGGCGCTTACAGATATAGTCGCAGTATTCCGAGAATATAAAGAAATAAACCGGCAGATTGAAGATCTGAAAGGCATGCTTGACGGGGAACGCGATCCTGAAATGAGAGAAATGGCCGAGGCCGAACAGGATGAATTAACAAAGAGCAAAAAAAAGCTGGAAGGGGATTTGAAAATCCTGCTCCTGCCGAAGGATCCGAATGATGAGAAAAACGTCATTATGGAGATTAGAGCCGGCGCTGGCGGAGATGAAGCGGCTTTGTTCGCAGGTGATTTATACAAGATGTATACAAAATATGCCGAAAGTCAGAACTGGAAGACCGAACCCTTAAGTGCCAGTTTCACGGATATTGGCGGCTTTAAAGAGATTATTTTTATGATCGAAGGACAGGGTGCTTATAGCAGACTGAAATATGAAAGCGGTGTTCACCGTGTTCAGCGAATTCCTGCGACCGAATCCGGCGGCAGGATTCATACGTCTACCGTGACGGTTGCCGTACTACCTGAGGCCGAGGAAGTCGATGTTGCGATTAACCCGAACGATATCAGGATCGATATTTTTTGTTCCAGCGGCCCTGGTGGTCAGTCTGTAAATACGACACAGTCGGCAGTCCGCATTACCCACTTGCCGACGGGGATCGTGGTCTCTTGCCAGGATGAAAAATCCCAGCACAAGAATAAGGATAAAGCCTTAAAAGTACTCAGAGCCAGGCTGTTGGAAAAAGCTCAGGAAGAAGCAGCCGGCGAGATTGCCCAGGAACGTAAAAGCCAGGTAGGGACAGGTGACCGCAGTGAGCGCATTCGAACGTACAACTATCCGCAGGGCAGGGTTTCCGATCATCGTATCGGCCTTACACTGCATAAACTGGATAGCATTTTGATGGGTGACATCGAAGAAATCATTACGGCATTGATTTCGGCAGATCATGCCGAAAGGCTCAAAGCTTCGGTCTAATGGACAAAGATGAAAGCAGGAGTTTACCGGGTATGACAGACAGACTTGATGCTCATCGGCCAATGGAGCTGCTTCGGCAAGGCACACAGTATTTAGGGCAGTGCGGGGTAGCTGACGCCCGGGTGGAGGCGGATCTTATTCTGGCCTTTGTGCTTAAAACGACGAGAGACAAACTATATGCCGAGCGTGACAGGGTAATCGCTTCCCCGGAAAAAGAGATCTATAATGATTTCCTGAAACGACGTGGTCAGAGGGAACCACTTGCTTATCTGCTTAAGACCCGTGAATTTATGGGTCTTGATTTCTTTGTGGACCCAAGCGTTCTGATCCCGAGGCCAGAAACGGAACTTCTAGTTGAGAAAGTCCTGAAATTGGGCAAGAATATAGGTAGAGAACGAGAAAATAAGGAAGTTTCTACAAAGGTTCTTGATCTTTGCACAGGCAGCGGGGCAATTGCCGTTGCTGTGGCCTATTATTGGAATCAGGCGTCCGTTGTCGCTGTTGATATGTCTTCTGAAGCGTTGACTGTCGCTAAAATCAATGCGGCCAAGATGAATGTGAATATTGACTTTCGTCTGGGAGATCTTTTTGCACCGGTACAGGGAGAAAAATTCAGCCTGATTGTTTCCAATCCTCCGTACATCTCAGAACAGGAAATTCTGGAGTGTCCGCCCGAAGTCAGGAAAGAGCCTGTCTTAGCCCTGCTGGCTGGGAAAGATGGCCTGGATTTTTACCGGAGGATTGCTATGAAAGCAACAGAATTCTTGAGCAATGGGGGAATAATTTTGGTGGAAATCGGGTATTCCCAGGGAACCCAGGTTCGGGAATTATTTAAGGCCGCCGGATATCAAACCGAATTATTTTCTGATTACGCTGGTCTGGATAGAATAGTGCTGGCCCGCAAGGAATAGTATTTCGTTAATAACCGGTTGGAAACCGCCGTTTGGATAGGGGCACGAAGGAGCTGTCATGGAGACAAAAAGAATTCGGCTGAGGTCGGACAGCATCATACAGGATAAAGAATTGCAGGAAGCAGCAGCTTTGCTCCGACAGGGTGAAGTCGTGGCATTTCCTACCGAGACCGTTTATGGGCTTGGCGCCAATGCGCTGGACAGCGAAGCCTGTGCCAAAATATATGCGGTAAAAGGACGACCTTCGGATAATCCGCTGATTGTTCATGTTGCTGCCTTGGACGAAGCACAGCAGCTTGTCCGTGTTTGGCCGCCGCAGGCTGAAGTCTGCGCGCGGAATTTCTGGCCAGGACCTTTAACGCTGGTACTGCCCAAGGGAGCGCATATTCCGGAAATCGTCAGCGGAGGACTGGACACGGTGGCGGTCAGAATGCCGAGTCACCCTGTTGCCCTGGCCCTGATTGAAGCAGCGGGTTGTCCGTTGGCCGCGCCGAGTGCGAATATATCGGGAAAGCCCAGTCCGACCAATGCGGAGCATGTTTGGCGGGATTTGAAAGGGAAGATTCCGTTGCTGATTGATGCCGGATCTTGTACAGTGGGTCTTGAATCGACTGTGCTCGATTTGACCGGGGAACTACCAACAATTTTGCGCCCGGGAGGAATTACGCTTGAACAGCTTCGGGCAGTGCTGGGGAAGGTCGAACTGGACCGCAGTGCTGATCACGGACAGCCGACCGTAGAGCCCAGGTCGCCTGGTATGAAATATAGACATTACGCACCGGAAGGTGAAATCATTTTATTCAGTGGTAGTACCTCTGAAAAAGCTGAAAAGATGACAAAATATCTGAGGAACAAAAACAACGCGGCAAGGACTGCAGTACTGTGTTTGGACGAAACGGTCGCCAGACTGACCGGAGATACGACCGGCAAGGCCGATATGATATTTGCACTTGGTTCCAGGAATAATCTTGATTCAGCTGCCAGCCGTCTGTTTGAAGGACTGAGACTGTGTGACGAGCAAAACATCGACACCATTCTGGCGGAGGAGATTGCAGAAGAAGGAATAGGGCTTGCTTTTATGAACCGTTTGAAGAAAGCAGCTGGCAAAAAAAATTTTGGTCCAGGGAGCAGGTATCCCAATCTGACCGAAACTAAGGAGGAAAACACTTGGAATTAATATGGATCATAGCGGTATCGATAGCACTAGGGATGGATGCCTTTTCCTTCTCGCTTGCTTTAGGAATGATTGGGATCGACAATAAAATAGCGCTGCGGTTGAGTGCTGTCGTGGCAGTATTTCATGTTTTCATGCCGCTTTTGGGTTTGTGGATTGGACAGAAACTTGGATTGCTATTTGGCAATGTTGCAGTTGGGATCGGAGCTGTCATTTTGCTCTGGCTTGGCAGTAAAATGATTCTGGGAGCCATTCGGGGATCGGGAGAAAAAAACATCCCGAGTTTAAAAGGATTCGGAATTTTCGTTTTGGCAGGAAGCGTCAGCCTTGACGCGCTGAGTGTCGGATTTTCTCTGGGTACGTTTGTCAGTATGATCCTGCCGGCAACCCTGATCATGGGTTTTACCGCAGGCATCATGACAGGAGGAGGCATTCTTCTTGGTCGAAGAATCGGCACCTGGGCCGGCAGCAAAGCGGAAGCCGTCGGTGGCGGCATCTTGTTTCTGATTGGCCTGAGAATGGCCTTCGGTCTTGTTTTCTAAGTTAATCGAATTTTAATTTACTAGTCCGGAAAAGAGGGTATAATGATATCTATGAAAATCTTGTTTGTTTGTACAGGAAATACATGCCGCAGTCCGATGGCAGAAGGTCTTGCCCGCTTATATTTTCCGGAAGGGTATGAGCTTTTTTCGGCCGGTATTCAGGCTTTGGATGGCGATCCCGTCAGTCCGTATGCAGGGGAAATTCTTCAGGAAAAGGGAATTGATGCCCGGCGGTATCGGGCGGTCAGGCTGCAAAAAGATACGCTCGCTACTGCTGATCTGATCCTGACAATGACCAAAGCTCAGAAAAAAGTATTGTTCGGTATTTATCCGGAATATCAGGATAAAATCATGCAACTCGGAGAATGGGCTGGTTTGGATAAAGAAATTTCCGACCCATGGCTGGGATCTCTGGAAACATACAGGTTCTGTGCGGAAGAAATTGAAGAAATGATCAAAGCCGGAGTACGGCGGTATCGAGGGAATAGTTAGCGCCTGTAAATGCTAGATTAAAAAAATGATGATAAAAACTACGGAGTTCAGGAGGCAGAAATGAAAATTGCATTGGGTGCAGATCATGCAGGATATCAGCTTAAGGAGTGCATCAAAGAATTTCTTGCGGAAAAAGGCCACGAGATTCTAGATTGCGGTACAGACAGCGACATTTCCGTTGATTATCCGGAGTATGGCTTCAATGTCGGGAAAGCAGTGATCGAAAATAAAGCGGATTCTGGAATCGTGGTCTGCGGCACCGGAATAGGGATTTCCATCGCAGCCAATAAAGTCAAGGGAATCCGGGCTGCCCTTTGTACCGACAGTTATATGGCCAAGATGGCGAGGCAGCATAATAACGCCAATATCTTAGCACTCGGAGCAAGAGTAATTGGTCAGGGCGTTGCGCTGGATATTGTCGAGACTTTTTTGACGACATCCTTCAGCGGGTGGAAACATGCCAGAAGAGTAGATATGATCAGCGATTTTGAACAGCGATCTTAATTTTTTAGGCTGAGGATACTGGCCCGAAAAATAAGAAAGGCGTGAGGGTACTATGACAGATAAGAAGGAAATGCTTCGGCAAATCAAAGATGAGTGGGAGCATATTCTTCAGGCATTCGAGGATACAGCTGGACTAACGCCTGGGCAGCTGCTGGTTGTCGGCTGCAGCACGAGTGAGATTATCGGGGAGAAGATTGGCAAAGCCGGTAGCAAAGAAGTGGCTGATATTCTGTTCGAACCACTTCGGAGATGGGCGGACAAGCTTGGGATTTTTCTGGCGATTCAATGCTGTGAGCATTTAAACCGGGTGCTTATCGTGGAAAGAAAGGCGGCGGACAGGCTGAATTTTGAACCCGTCGTGGTGATACCGTCGCTTTCAGCAGGCGGGGCAATGTCCCTGACTGCCTGGGGGAATTTTTCCGATCCCGTTGCTGTTGAACAGGTTAGGGCTGATGCCGGGATCGATATCGGAGACACGTTGATTGGTATGCATCTTCGTCCGGTCGCCGTTCCGCTAAGGATTGATGTCCGAAACCTCGGTGCGGCTCATCTTAACCTTGCCAAAACGCGGCCGAAATATGTCGGCGGCCCGAGAGCTTCTTATCCCTGCGACTGAGGCGGCCAGGACAGAGGCAGCATATGCTAAACAGAATAATTCTAAGGTTGACAAGATACCAGAAAAGGAAACGGTATCCTAGTTATTTATGATAGAGGTGGATATTAAGATGGATTACATTCGGAAATATTTAGCGTCCCAGGACCCTGATGCAGCAAAAGCCATAGAGCTGGAAGAAAACAGACAGGAAAATAAAATTGAACTCATTGCTTCGGAAAACTTTGTCAGCAGGGCAGTTATGGCTGCTCAGGGTTCGGTCCTGACAAACAAATACGCTGAAGGATATCCGGGAAAACGTTATTACGGCGGATGCGAGTATGTTGATATTGTTGAAAATCTGGCCAGGGAAAGGGTCAAGAAACTGTTTAATGCGGAACACGCTAATGTTCAGCCCCATTCAGGAGCACAGGCCAATACAGCAGTTTATTTTGCCATGCTGAATCCTGGGGACACGGTTCTGGGCATGAACTTGTCGCATGGAGGGCATCTTACGCACGGGAGTCAGGTCAACATCTCGGGAAAGTATTTCAATTTTATTGAATATGGCGTTGATAAGGAAACAGAACGGATCGATTACGACAATCTGCATAAACTGGCGCTTGCCCATAAACCAAAGATGATTGTCGGCGGAGCGAGTGCTTACCCTCGCCAGATCGATTTTAAACGGATCAGAGAAATCGCCGATGAAGTTGGTGCTTACGTGATGATTGATATGGCGCATATTGCAGGTCTGGTAGCAGTCGGTCTTCATCCGAGCCCCATTCCCTATGCGCATTTTGTAACCAGCACAACCCATAAGACCTTAAGGGGGCCAAGAGGCGGGCTTATTCTCTGCAAAGAGGAATTCGGGCCAAAGATCAATAAAGCGATATTCCCCGGAATTCAGGGCGGCCCGCTGATGCATGTGATCGCAGCCAAGGCCGTTGCTTTCGGTGAAGCTCTTCAGCCAGGATTTGTTGAATACCAGCAGCAGATTTTGCAAAATGCCCAGGCATTAGCCAAAGGATTTCTGGCAAGAGGATTCCGTTTGGTTTCAGGCGGTACGGACAACCATTTGCTGCTGCTAGATGTCAGACGCAAGGGGCTGACAGGCAAAGAAGCTGAAACACGGCTGGACAGTGTCGGCATTACCGTGAATAAAAATACGATCCCGTTTGATCCTCAGGGGGCCAATGTAACGAGCGGTATACGGATCGGTTCGCCTGCGGTCACGACCAGAGGGTTGAAGGAAGCCGAGATGGATCTGATCACTGAGGCGATTGACCTGACGCTGACTGCCGGCAGTGATGCTTCAAGAATTGCCCGGGCCGAAGCGATTGTCAAAGATATTTGCGGAAGATTTCCTTTGTATAAGTAACCTAACCTACGTTGCGGCTATTAATCAATGCTTAAACGAATCCGCCTATATTGTTCCAAGAGTCGGAGATGCTGGGGACAGACTGTTTGGAACAAAAGAATAAACAACAGAGAAGAAGCAGAAAATGAACAGAAAAAGATCCTAACAGATATAATGACAGCAGCGTCTGGCACGAGTATACTAAAAATAGAGAATTATCATAGCAGACAAAAATTCAATGTACTTTTTGGCAAAGGAAAGCGGAATGCGGGGAGTAGTGTGATGAAAAATCAAACCAGGCCAGCGTGGGACGAATATTTCCTTGATCTTGCCCAGCTGGTGGCCAGGCGGTCGACCTGCTTAAGGCGCAATTATGGCGCAGTGATTGTCAAAGACAATATTATTGTTAGCACAGGTTACAACGGCGCTGCCAGAGGGGAACCCAACTGCATTGACATCGGGGAATGTGTCAGGGAACGGTATAATGTTCCCAAAGGGGAAAGATATGAGTTGTGTATGGCGGTTCACGCTGAACAAAATGCGATTATTGCCGGTGATCCCGTAAAAATGCAGGGAGCCACAATCTACATATCCGGCTATGAATTTGATGGAGAAAAAGCATCGGGGGAACCCTGTCTGCTGTGCCGGAGAATGATTAAAAATGCGATGATCAAACGGGTTGCTTATCTTGATGAAAACGGTAAAAAAAAGAATATTCGCTTCGAAACAAGCGAGTAATAAACCATAGGATGATGGAGCTGTATGCGAATAGTTCACACAAACTATTTGCATCATTTTTTTACTCTCAGTTATTTACTCCATATTAGGTATCCCTGCCACGATTCCAGCATCAAGCGGAGCATGGCGACGGGCAGGAGGCGTGAAGGCGTTTAGATAGCCTTTACGGGGTTAAATAATCCTGGATGACATGGCAAGTTGACAAGGAACGCGGCTCACGACGGCCAAGGATGGCCTAGTGCCGTGGTGCCATGAGTAGCTTGGAGCATTCTGAAAAATAAGTAGAAATATCCCTAGTAATCAACAAAATAAGGACAATCATATATATAATTGTATATATTTGCGAAAAATGCCTTGGGCGTGTATAATATTTAAGATTAAAGGTCTTTGCGGTCAACGCCTTCAGGCATTGCCCAACAGTGGGGGAAATATTGTGGAATTGAAGCAAAGAAAATATAAGGTCATGACTGTATTTGGAACCAGACCTGAGGCTATTAAGATGGCACCTGTCGTAAAAGCATTAGAAAAGCGGGGCGACGTTGATAGCCTGGTTGTTGTTACTGCCCAGCATCGTGAGATGCTGGATCAGGTTGTTAAACTCTTTGATATTGTACCTGATTATGATCTTGATTTAATGAAGCATGGACAGACTCTTGCCACCCTTACCACTGGAGTGCTGACAGGAATGGATGAGATATTGATCAAGGAAAAACCGAATTTGATCTTGGTACAAGGGGATACTACAACTACTTTTGCATCAGCCCTAACAGCTTTTTATCATAAGATCCCGATCGGCCATATCGAGGCTGGTTTGCGAACTGGCCAGAAATATTCTCCCTGGCCGGAGGAAATCAATCGGAAACTTACCAGCGGTTTAGCAGACCTGCATTTTGCACCTACCGAAGTATCGAGAAGTAATCTGCTGCGCGAAGGGGTCGACCCGGAGAATATATTTGTTACAGGCAACACAGTAATCGATGCCTTATTAAGTACCGTTAAGCCGGAATATCAGTTTGCGGATATAGACTTAAACAGGATTTTAGAAGCAAATAAAGATAAACGAATGATCCTAATGACAACGCACCGCCGAGAGAATTGGGGAGAACCCATGCGGCAGATCTATCAGGCGCTGGAAACAGTCCTGCGGGAATTTCCGGATACCTATGTTATATTCCCGATGCATAAGAACCCTACGGTCAGGAAAGTAGTCACGGAGGTCTTAGGAGGCAATGAAAAGGTCCATTTAATTGAACCTTTGGATTACGAACCCTTTGTAAATCTAATGGCAAAGGCCTATTTGATCCTGTCAGACTCCGGGGGGATCCAAGAAGAGGCCCCTTCACTGGGCAAGCCCGTTCTGGTGGTCAGGGATACGACTGAACGGCCTGAAGCTGTCGATTCAGGAACCGTATTACTGGTTGGGACACAATACAATAAGGTCGTTGAAAGCATTCAGCAGCTATTAACCGACCAGGATGCTTATGGAAAAATGTCTCAAGCGACAAATCCATACGGAGACGGCAGATCAAGCGCAAGAATCACCCAAATTATTGTTGAAAAATTTTTTGATCATAAGATTTTCTGCATCTGATCACAAGAATTTCTTAATAAAACAAAAATAACCTCAAAAAATTGCAAAATGAAAACTGATGATTATGTGAATGAACGATCAATCCTGATTCTACGCGGCATTTGACGGCAAGTGCAGTTGGTATAAATCTTGCATTATATATTATGTTGTCAACGAAAAACCATGAGATTTGAGGGAGCCAGATGGCTGACAAATTTACGAGTGACGTTGTCAAGTATATGCTTTGGGGATCATCAAGTGCTTCTGCTCTTGTTGGCTTGGAAGTAGGAGGATATTTTTTAGGAAATTATTTGGATACTTGTTTTGGTACTGACCCTTTATTTAAGGCAGCTTTGATGATTTTAGGCATTTTGTTCAGTATACTATCTCTAATATTAATTTATTTAAAGTTAGGTAAAACAGATGGAAAATAGCAGATTTATTCAGATATTGACGGTTATTCTCTGCATCACTGTTTTAGTCGTGATATGGCGAGCAGACTTTTATCCCCTTGTCGGTTTATTGATCGGCTATTATACGGGCATAATTAATGTTAAGTGGCTACTTAGGGACGCTCGAAAAGCAATGGACAAAGATAAGAAAGCAGCCCTAAAAACATACTACAAAAGCTTAGTATTCAGGTTGGTAATCATTACGTTGGTATTTGCTGTTGTCGCAAAGTTCCAACCGGAATGGCTTTATTATGTAGCTATAGGAATGATGATTGGTATTGTTATCCCTATAATTGTAGCAAGACATCAACTAAGAAAAATGAAAGGTGGTGAAAATTAAATGCATGATACCGTACTATGGGTATTGGGAAATGGCACTGTGCATGCGAAGACTCTGATTATGACTTGGGTCACGATGATACTTCTTCTGGGTTTTGTCTTTCTTTGTAAGCGCAAACTGACAAGTGGGACGCCCGGAAAACTTCAAAATCTTTTGGAATGGATCATTGATTTTGTCAGGGGCCTTATCTCTGATAATATGAACTATAAAAAAGGATCGTCATTGCTCGGGTATCTTCTTTCCCTTATTTTGTTTGTATTTTTTGCGAACATGATTGGCTTGATTCCCAATATATTTGCACCCTTACTCGATCACGTACACTTTGCTAGAATCAATGAGATGTTTGGCGGAGCAATTTTCAGTGCGCGAACAACAACGTTTTCGTCGCCGACAGCAGATGTTAATACGACCTTTGCCTTATCGACAATAACGATTGTTTTAGTATTGGTCTATGGACTTAAATATAAAGGCGCGCACTATTTCAAACACTTTCTTGAACCCTATCCGCCTTTTGCGATCCTTCACATTATTGATTTTGTCGCCAAGCCTTTGACCTTAGCTTTCCGGCTATTCGGCAATATTTATGCCGGAGAAATCCTGATTGCAGTCATTCTCATGATCCCGGGTATATTTGCCTTCGGTGGAGTTATTCCGATGCCATTCTGGCTCATTTTCTGCGTATTTATCGCAGTCATCCAATCCTATGTTTTTACAATATTAACGGTGGCCTATGTTGGCCAAGCTATCGAAGAGTCTCACTAACAACGGTATTATTTCAGAGCTAAAAAGAAGCAATCTGAAATCAATAAATACAAAATGAATTTATTTATTTAAGGAGGAAATTTAATATGGATATCACTGCTGCTGCGTTGATAGGTACTGGTATTGCTGCCGCGGGTGCGGCCATTGGAGCTGCTATGGGTAATGGAAACGTTGTTGCCAGCACAATTGATGGGATTGCACGTCAACCTGAAGCCAGAGGAACTTTAATGAGCACCATGTTTATTGGTATTGCGCTGGTTGAGATTCTTCCCCTCTTGTCCATCATCATGGCGCTGTTAATGTTCTTTACGAAGTCCTGAGGTGTACTTCAGTAAAATGCAACAATTGAATGACGTTACTGTATTAATCTACTACTCAAAATAGAGAGGAGGGGGAATATCGCTTGAATCCCTTCGTAATAGGTTTTACCAATTCGATTGCCTCAGCGGCTCCTGCTGGTCCTACGACAAATAGCCCGTTACATTTTGACTACACATATTTTGTTCAGCTCCTTTCATTTTTGCTTTTAGTTTGGATCCTGAAAAAGTTTGCTTGGACACCCATTATGAATATGATGGAAAAACGCCGTCAGGGTATTGAAAATAACCTGGCCCAAGCCGAACAGGAAAGAAAAGAAGCTGAAAGAATCCGGCTGGAATACCAACAAGAAATGCGTCAAGCCCGTCAGCAAGCTCAGGAAATTATTGAGAAGGCTACCAAGAGCAGCGAACTGCGTGCGGAAGAAATTATCCTGGAAGCCCGTAAGGAAACCGAAAAAATCAAACAGTCGGCCCTGGCCGACATTGGACGGGAACGCGACAGGGCAATTGCCGATGTTAAAGCCCAGGTAGCCGATATGTCCATAGCCGTTGCTGAAAAAATTATTCGGCACAAACTGGATATCACGGGTCAGGAAGCTCTCATTGAACAATTTATTCAAGAGGTAGGGGATCGGCCATGTTAAACGGCGCTCTCGCACATCGCTATGCGCAGGCTCTTTTTGAATTAGCTGTTGAGATGTCTGTCCTCGATCAAATCGATAAAGAACTGCATGATTTGGCGGAAATTGTAGCCCAAAATAATGAGCTGAAAGTTTTGCTGAACCATCCCAATATTGAAGCAGAAACCAAAAAGAAGGTCCTGGCGAAGATACTTGATGACACTGTTTCTGACATGACCAGTCATTTTGTTTATCTGTTGATTGATCGCAGGAGACAGAATCTCCTCAGCCTGGTTCAGCGTGAATTTGCACGTCTGGCCAATGAAGCACGCAACTTAATCGAAGCAAAAGTTACCAGTGCCACAGCACTGACTCCGGCGCAAGAGGAAAAACTCAAAGAAATGATTGCCAGATCGACTGGCAAGAATGTTCGTTTACTTTCCGAAGTAAATCCGACATTGATCGGTGGAGCCAAACTTCAAGTGGGAGATCGTGTGATGGATGGCTCAATTACAACCGCATTGTCTAAAATACGTGATGAATTGAAAAAAACATCGTTAAAACCTCAGCAGGAAGTAGGGGTGAACTAAAAGAATGAATTTACGTCCCGAAGAAATTAGTTCTATTATTAAACAGCAAATCGAGCGTTATGAATCAGCCCTCGAAGTCGTTGATGTTGGTACCGTTATCCAGGTAGGTGATGGTATTGCGCGTGTTTATGGCTTGGAGAAGGCGATGTCCGGTGAGCTTCTGGAGTTCCCCGGCGGTATATATGGGATGGCCATGAACCTGGAAGAGGACAACATCGGCTGCGTTATCCTAGGACCTTATGCTGCGATTAAAGAAGGCGACCAGGTCAAGCGTACCGGCAGGATTGTGGAAGTACCGGTAGGAGAAAGCTTAATTGGCCGTGTTGTCAACGTTCTTGGACAACCTGTCGATGGCAAAGGGGAGATCGTTCCAGCCGGATACCGTCCGATCGAATCGGTTGCTCCCGGTGTTGTTGACAGAAAATCCGTGCATGAGCCGCTGCAAACCGGTCTGAAATCCATCGACTCCATGGTGCCGATCGGTCGCGGACAACGTGAGCTGATCATTGGTGACCGCCAGACAGGTAAAACCGCGCTGGCCGTGGACACCATCATCAATCAAAAAGGTCAGAATTGTATCTGTATTTATGTTGCAATCGGTCAGAAACAGTCGACCGTCGCAAGTGTTGTGAAGAAGCTGGAAGAGCAGGGCGCGATGGAATACTCGATCGTTGTTATGGCTACAGCCTCCGACCCGGCACCAATGCTTTATATTGCGCCATATTCCGGCTGCGCGATAGGAGAATACTTCCGCGATAACGGCCAGCATGTCCTGGTTGTTTATGATGACCTCTCCAAACAGGCTGTTGCTTATCGTGAACTATCGCTCTTGTTGAAACGTCCGCCCGGACGTGAAGCTTATCCCGGAGACGTTTTCTATCTGCATTCCCGTTTGCTGGAACGTGCGGCAAAGCTGTCCCCGGAAAAGGGAAGCGGGTCACTCACCGCGCTGCCGATTATTGAGACCCAGGCCGGTGACGTTTCCGCCTATATCCCGACCAACGTTATTTCCATTACCGACGGCCAGATCTTCCTGGAAGCAGACTTGTTCTTTTCCGGTTTCCGTCCGGCCATCAACGTCGGTATCTCGGTATCGCGTGTTGGCGGATCCGCTCAGATCAAAGCCATGAAGCAGGTAGCCGGTCAGCTTCGTCTGGACCTGGCAGCTTACCGTGAATTAGCTGCTTTTGCCCAGTTCGGATCCGATCTGGATAAAGCGACCCAGGCGCGTCTTAACCGCGGCCAAAAAACGATGGAAATCCTGAAACAGGGACAATATCAGCCGATGCCGGTCGAAGAGCAGGTTATCATTATTTTTGCGGCGACCAAAGGCTATATCGATGATGTCCCCATGGAAAGAATGAAAGAATTCGAACAGGAACTTCTCCGCTTCATGCGTACGACTAAGGTCCCTGAGAAAATTCGTACGGAGAAAGCTCTTTCCAACGAGCTCATGAAAGAAATCGGCGACGCGATCAATGAGTTCAAACAAGGCTTTTTAGTCTAGAAAGAGTAGGTGAATGAAGTGGCAGGAGTACGCGATATTCGCAGACGGATCCGTAGTGTAGCCAATATGCAGCAGATCACTAAAGCCATGAAGATGGTAGCTGCCGCGAAATTACGGAAGTCTCAGGAAAAAGTCATCGCTTCCCGCCCATATGCCAAACAGCTTCAGAGTGTTCTGGCCCGTCTCGTTCAGAACCAGGCGGAGGCAAGACATCCGCTTCT
>NC_018866.1:1962500-2057500 GCF_000305775.1 Dehalobacter sp. DCA | reverse complement strand
AAAATGAAGATCATCTATTCACTTGACAAATCATTCTGAATACATTAGTATATTGAAAATAACCTATATGCTCAAACACGATGAGAGGAAAATCTGATTTAAATGTTGTTCAGAGAGCTGATGGCCGGTGCGAGTCAGCCAACATGCGATGAGATTCCATCCTGGAGTGGCCGATGACGAATTGTGACGGGTTCCGCCCGATAACGCGGACATAAGTTGGCCGATTTGGCAACATGGGTGGCAACGCGGGAATACCTCTCGTCCCTAATTTTGGGATTAGAGGTTTTATTTATATATTTCTGCAGATGAAAGACGTTGTCACTTTATGAAGAAATGGCTAAAACTTGGGTGGCACCGCGGAATATCCGCCCCAACACTGGGGTGGATTTTGCTTTTTTTCATAGGGCTATACAAAATTGAAAGAATACTAATATGATAATGGAGGAGGAATTTACAATGACAAGAGTATTTAATTTTTCTGCCGGACCGGCAGTATTGCCTGAAGAAGTTCTCAAAGAAGCTGCTGAGGAAATGCTGGATTATGATGTCACGGGGATGTCCGTGATGGAAATGAGCCATCGCTCCAAAGCTTTTGAAAAAATTATTGGTGATGCAGAGCAGGATCTTAGGGATTTGCTGAACATTCCGGATAATTATAAGGTGCTGTTCCTGCAAGGTGGTGCATCACAACAGTTTGCCATGGTCCCGATGAATTTAATGAAGAACAGGGTTGCCGATTACCTGAATACCGGACAATGGGCTAAGAAAGCAATTCAGGAAGGAAAGATCTACGGTAGAATCAATGTCATTGCGTCTTCAGAAGACAAAACCTATACGTATATTCCGGATCTGAAAGACCTGAAGATCTCCGAGGACGCTGACTATGTGTACATTTGCCATAATAACACCATCTACGGAACGAGGTTTACAGAACTTCCTGAAACCGGTGACAAAATCCTGGTTGCGGACATGTCCTCGGATTTTCTGTCTGAACCTGTAGATGTAAGCAAATATGGTTTGATCTTTGCCGGTGCTCAAAAAAATGTCGGACCGGCCGGCGTTGTCGTCGTCATTATTCGGGAGGACCTGATTACGGATGATGTGCTGCCGGGAACGCCTACCATGTTGAAATACAAAACACAGGCAGACAACAAGTCACTCTATAACACACCGCCGGCCTATGGCATTTATATTTGCGGCAAAGTATTTAAATGGCTGAAAAAACTTGGCGGACTCGAAGTCATGAAAAAAATCAATGAGGAAAAAGCCGCAATTTTATATGACTATCTGGATTCCAGCAAAATGTTTAAAGGAACAGTCGTTAAGAAAGACCGTTCACTGATGAATGTGCCGTTTGTAACCGGATTAGAAGAACTGGACAAGAAATTTACCAAAGAAGCCAAAGAGGCCGGCTTGGTAAATTTAGAAGGTCATCGCTCAGTCGGCGGAATGAGAGCGAGCATTTACAATGCGATGCCCATGGAAGGCGTGAAAGTGTTAGTCGCATTTATGAAAAAATTTGAAGAAGGAAACATCTAGAAAGTAATCTTCATACCATCAGAGTAAAGGAGTATCTATATGTTTAAAATCAATTGTTTAAATCCGATTGCCAAGATTGGGCTGGACAATTTCTCGGAAGAATATGCTATTACGGATAACTATGAAGAGGCGGATGCCGTTCTGGTCAGAAGTGCCAGTGTTCATGAACTGGACCTGCCGGATTCTCTGCAGGCAATTGCCCGGGCCGGAGCAGGAGTGAACAATATACCGCTTGATAAATGCGCTGAAAAAGGGATTATTGTTTTTAATACACCGGGGGCTAATGCCAATGGTGTTAAGGAATTGGTACTTGCCGGACTGTTTCTGGCATCCCGTGACATTATCGACGGTGTAAACTGGGTAAATACTGTTAAAGATGATCCGGATATTGCTAAACTTGTTGAAAAAAATAAGGCCAAGTATGCAGGTATTGAAATCAGCGGCAAGAAACTTGGTGTAATCGGGCTTGGAGCGATTGGGGTTCTCGTAGCGAATGCGGCGATGAAACTTGGCATGGAAGTATACGGGTATGATCCGTTCATTTCTGTCCGCTCGGCCTGGCATTTGTCTAAATATATCAAGCCCAGCAAATCCTTGGCGGAGATTTATAAAGAATGTGATTTCATCAGCATCCATGTACCTTTGTCCGATGCAACCCAAGGGATGCTGAATGAAGAAGCCTTCAAGATGATGAAGAACGGCGTCCGCATTCTAAATTTCTCGCGCGATTCTTTAGTCAATGAAGAAGATATGATTGCAGCACTAAAAGTTGGCAAGGTATTCAAATATGTTACCGATTTTCCTACTCCTAAAATGGCGCCCCTAAATGAAGTCATTGCTATTCCGCACTTGGGAGCTTCCACCTGTGAATCAGAGGATAATTGTGCGGTGATGGCTGTCAGCCAGCTTATGGATTATCTTGAAAACGGCACGATCAGAAATTCCGTGAACTATCCGGACTGTGACAACGGTTATCCTGATAATGCCGGCCGCCTCGGGATTCATCACAAAAATATCCCGAATATGATTGGCCAGTTTACTTCGGCCCTGGCTCAGGAGAATATCAATATCTCTGATATGATTAATAAGAGCAAAGGCCAGTATGCCTATACCTTGGTTGATATTGAGGTACCATCCACACCGGAAATAAAGCAAAAAATTGAAGCAATTGAAGGAGTCTACAGAGTCAGAATCGTAAAATAATGAAAATTGATAACGTTGGTAATGGGAGGGTTGGATTTGGCTACGATCAGACCGTTTAAAGCGCTGCGGCCGAGGGAAGAACTTGCTGCGAAAGTCGCAGCACTTCCTTATGATGTCTATAACCGCGAAGAAGCATTGGCTGAAGTAAGAAAAGAACCGTTGTCGTTTTTGCAGATTGACCGGGCAGAGACCCAGTTCGCTCCTGAGGTCAGTCCCTATGATACCCGGGTCTATGAGAGAGCGAGAGACAGTCTGCAGGAAATGATCCAAAACGGCGTTTTTGTCAGGGAGGATAGACCCTGCTATTATGTGTATGAACTGGTGATGGATGGCCGTTCCCAGACGGGCCTGGTCGGTTGTGCCGCGATTGATGATTACCTGAACAATGTTATCAAAAAACATGAAAAAACCAGGGAAGATAAGGAAATTGACAGAATCAATCATGTCGGCATTTGCAAGGCTCAGACCGGCCCGATCTTTTTGGCTTATCGGTCTCAACAGGGAATCAATGAGGTTGTCAGCCGAATTAAACAAGAAAGCCCCCTCTATGATTTCACTGCTCCGGACGGAATCAGACATACCGTTTGGAGAATAGACGGGGATCATGATTTGGCTGCGATCTATTTCGGATTTAAAAATACCCGGAGCATCTATATTGCGGATGGGCACCACAGAGCGGCTTCGGCGGTAAAAGTAGGCTTGCGCAGAAGAGACGCCCATCCCGGTTTTACCGGAGAGGAAGAATTCAATTATTTTCTTTCTGTCCTTTTCCCGCACGACCAACTGATGATCCTGGATTACAATAGAGTGATCAAAGATCTTAACGGTTATCAGAAAGATGCCCTACTGAAAGAAATAGAAAAAGCATTTATTGTAACCAAAATGGGTGCTGAACCCTATAAACCTCAGATGAAAGCTGTTTTTGGCATGTATTTAGATGAATCGTGGTACAGACTGGAGGCCAGGGCTGAGATACTTTCTGATGATCCGGTGGATGGCCTGGACGTCTCGCTGCTGCAAAATCATCTTTTAACACCGATTCTGAATATCAAAGATGTCAGAACGGATAAACGAATCGATTTTGTCGGTGGCATACGCGGCTTGAAGGAACTGGAAAAGCGGGTGGACAGTGATATGAAACTTGCTTTTTCGATGTATCCGACATCGATTGATGAACTTTTTGCGGTATCTGATGCAGATAAGCTTATGCCGCCCAAATCTACCTGGTTTGAACCCAAACTGAGAAGCGGACTGCTTATTCACGAACTGGAATAGGGCTGACTTGCAACCCGGTATAGTACTATACCGGGTTAGCATCTAGTCTGCCGTGAAAAATATTTTTGAGCCGTGCACATAGGATGACAGTGTTTGTTTCATGATAAAGTAAGATAATATTTTTATGGCTGATGAGGTACTGGAAAAATATTTTTTATATGTTCGACGAATTATTCCAAGAAGATCCGTCTAAATAATATAGGGGTTGTTTATTCTATGAGTGAGAGCATGAGTGATCGGAGGTAACTATGTCAATCAATGTTGCGGATGAATTTCTTAAGCTTGTTTCCATTGATAGTCCGTCCAAAAAAGAAGGGAAACTCGCAGGTTATCTAAAACGAAGGTTGAGGGAGCTCGGGGCTGATGTCTATGAGGACCATTCCGCCGCCAAAACAGGAAGTGATACGGGCAATCTGATTGCAGTACTGCCTGGTAACCGTGAGGGGACACCGGTGATCATGCTTGCAGCCCATATGGATACGGTAGCATCGACTGAAGGAATGACACCCCGAATTGAGGAAGGGGTCATTTACAGCGATGGACAGACCATCCTAGGGGCAGATGATAAAGCTGGAATAGCCGTAATACTTGCAGTACTGAGCAGGCTTCAGGAAGACAAGCATATCCTACATAGTCCGGTTGAAGTTGTTCTGACAGTCCAGGAAGAAATTGGTCTTTATGGCATAAAAAATCTTGATTATGCCCTTAAAGCTGACTTCGGCTATGTCTTGGATGGTGACGGCCCGGTGGGCACTGTGGTTCACGCAGCACCTTCTCATATCACGCTTGATCTGGTTGTTCAGGGTAAAGCTGCACATGCGGGCCTGGCGCCTGAAACTGGCGTGAATGCAATTGTCGTTGCGTCCAAAGCCATTGCGGACTTGAAATCAGGAAGGATAGACCAGGAAACAACGAGTAATTTCGGGATCATTACCGGTGGAACAGCACGCAATGTGGTTGCTGAAAAGGTACAAATCACAGCAGAGGTACGAAGTCACCATCAAGCCAAACTTGAAATTGAAACCGATAAAATTCTTGAAAAATTTGAAACTGTTTCTGCCAAGAACCAGGCAAATTTCAGCTATACGAAGGAACTCGCCTATGAAGCGTTTAGCATAGATACTGCACATCCAGCTGTTCAGAATTTACTGGAGGCAGGGAAGACACTCGGCATTCACACGGAATTAACTTCGACTGGCGGAGGACTTGATGCCAATATCTTAAATTCCCGCGGCATACCGTGTCTGGCTTTGGGCCTCGGGAATCATAACCCGCATACACGGGAAGAATATGTCGAAATTGACCAGATGGAAAAATCCGTCGAATTCGTACTTGAGGCTTTGTCTTATTCATAGGATATACTGAGGTGACGACAAATGTGGGAACGTATTCGTCGTGAACTTTTAGTGGAATACTATTGGTGGAAAAGGCAGAAATTAAATAAAAGACGTTCGGATAGTCCATTTGGTCTTCTGGGAATACTGTTAATAACCGTCGGAATTATTCTGATGGTGATCATCGGGCAAGGTATTGGGGCACTGTTCCGTAATATGATACCTTTCGTAAGCGGAACACAGGTTGCCGGTACCTACTGGTCTTCCGTTTTTTTGGCGCTAAAGATCAGCCTGCTGTTAATCGTGATGATGATTGGTTTTGCCGGCATCATCATCTATAAATTATTCAGACGTAAAAAATAAATGGTTCTATCAATAACTGACTTCCAAGAAAAAATGTTTAAATATAAACATTTGTGTATCTTCGCTGCCTTAAAGGAATAATAAAACAGATTCTTAAGATATTGTACAAGTCTTATTGCAGGCAGCAGTAATATCTGCTAAAATTGATAAATTGAGGGGGGGTAAGATTTTTGGATAGTTTTTCCAATATTATGCAAGAAATTTTTAACATCATTATGATTTCTCTACAAGTCATTATTATTTTTGTGACTTTGTATTATTTTATTTTATCGATTCTGGGGATGCACCGGAAACCTGAAAATGACGAATTCGAGCCCAAGAATAGATTTGCGATTGTCATTGCAGCCCATAATGAGGAAAGGGTAATCGCGCCGCTGATTAACAACCTTAAAAATCTAGATTATCCGAGAGAACTTTTTGATGTCTTTGTTGTTGCTGATAATTGCACGGATAACACTGCTTACCTGGCAAAAAAGGCTGGAGCCAATGTGTACAAGCGTCTTGATGAGATAAAACGCGGGAAAGGCTATGCCTTGGAATACTTATTTGCGAAGATTTTTGCTTTAGACCATACGTATGATGCTTTTGTTTTGTTTGATGCCGATAATCTCGTCAAGGGTAACTTCCTCAGAGAGATGAATAAAAAGCTCTGTCAGGGAGATCAAATCATTCAGGGCTATGTGGATTCCAAGAACCCTTATGATACCTGGGTTACCACTTCATTTTCAATTGCATTTTGGATGATGAACAGGCTGGTTCAGCTGGCCAGGTCCAATTTCGGAGTTTCCAATACCCTGGCTGGTACAGGGATGTGTATTTCCTACGATGTACTTAAGAAATTTGGCTGGGGAGCTCATTCTTTGGTTGAAGATCTTGAGTTTACGATGAAAGCCCTGGTATATGGGATAAAAACCAGCTGGGCGCATGACGCGGTCGTCTATGACGAAAAGCCGCTTAGCTTTGTACAGTCCTGTCATCAGAGGAAACGCTGGGCTCAGGGGCAGGTTGACGTTGCCTGCAGATATTTACCTATTCTTCTTTTAAAAGGATTCCGCGAGAAAAAGTGGCTGTATTTTGATGCAGCGATGCATCTCTTTCAGCCGTTCTTCCTGATTATTTCGGCTTCGTTTATCGTAATGCAGGTATTATTCTTCCTGCGACCTTATTATGTCAACTTGTTTATTGACTATATTCCTGCAGGTGTCTGGCAGGTTCTTTCCGGAAGTGTTATTGTTTTTGCCATATTGTCCCTGTACTTGGACAAAAAGCCTACCAAGGCCTATTTTGGCTTGATTCTGTATCCGATCTTTATGTACAGCTGGATACCGATCATTATTGCCGGGTTCATTCACCGCAACAAGAAAGAGTGGTCGCATACGATGCATACCCGCTCAATCAATTATGAGGAAATTCGTGCGGAAGAAAAAGTATCGACCAGCTGAATAACCTCAACGGTAAAGAAGCGGAAAGACCCGGCTTTGACCGGGTCTTTTCGCTTGCTGTGAAACAAAAAATGTCTTGTTTTTACGCAAAAAATCCTTTGACACACCATCGATATTTGTGTATACTATAATTCGTCACAGCAAGCCTGGGTGATTAGCTCAGCTGGGAGAGCGCCTGCCTTACAAGCAGGATGTCGGCAGTTCGATCCTGTCATCGCCCACCACCAAATATGGCCCCGTAGCTTAGTGGTTTAAAGCGCCTGCCTGTCACGCAGGAGATCGTCGGTTCAAATCCGATCGGGGTCGCCATAACACATCGAAATATGCCTCGGTAGCTCAGTCGGTAGAGCAGAGGACTGAAAATCCTCGTGTCGGCGGTTCGATTCCGTCCTGAGGCACCATGATCATGCGGGTGTAACTCAGTGGTAGAGTGTCACCTTGCCAAGGTGAAAGTCGCGAGTTCGAATCTCGTCACCCGCTCCAAAAACTTATGGCGGCATAGCCAAGTGGTAAGGCAGAGGTCTGCAAAACCTTTATCCCCCAGTTCAAATCTGGGTGCCGCCTCCAAACGCCGAAGTGGCGGAACTGGCAGACGCACGGGACTTAAAATCCCGCGAGGTTTACCCCTCGTACCGGTTCGATTCCGGTCTTCGGCACCAATTTTGGGTTTGTAGCTCAGCTGGTTAGAGTACTGCGTTGACATCGCAGGGGTCGGAGGTTCGAGTCCTCTCAAACCCACCATTTTATTAAATGGTGATAGTAAAACAAACAGCCTGAAAACCGCTTGATACAAGCGGTTTTGTAATTATTAAATTAAATACGGGGATTGGACAGAAACGTATTTAATTTATTAAAAACCTATAAAAAGCTATAAGTATTTCTAAAAGCCCAGTCAAAAACCCAGTCAAATTAGTCGCGAAGACAAGAAAAACTCTAGATTTATGTCTAGAGTTTTTTGTTGATAAATAAGAATGAAAAAGAATAATTGGGAACCTCTATTTTTCAATCGTTCTTCTTTTCTTGTCTAAGGCGTTCATATTCCCTAGCTCTTTTTATCTTCTCATCGGACCATTTTCCAGCCCATACAATCTGACTCTTGGTGATCCAGTAATGGGACTCGCAAGGGTAGTTCCAATTGCCTATAGAGGGACAGACGGAGATAGTCTTTCCGTCATACGTGAAGCGCCAATCCTCAGGGGACAATTTTGTAACCACTTCCGCACCACAACCACAGGCGCATTTGTGAATCATCGTATTATACTTTAGACTGATGTAGAGAGTGTCATCCTCAAGTACTTCAGGAACCAATGAATATATGACGGATCGTTTTTGTTTGTATGTCAGCCTTGCCCCAAAGCTGTTTAAATAATGGATTGTATTGCTTATAAAAATTCTTCATTGTTAAGGCTCCCCCTGGAAACAACGTATGAAGTATTATGCTCACGCTTCAGGTCATGATAGAAACCGTACATCTTCTTCCATTTGATAATTGCAAGTAAGCCATTGAGTGCATTAAGATCTCCTAACTGAATGTTGCTTGAGTATACGTCATCTTCAGCACCATCGTGGAAATCAATGTAATTGTTGAGGTGGTCGTGCTTCATGGAGGTGGCTAAGGTTATTCTGACTATTCCAATAAGCTTGTCATCAACAACTTCTACGCCAAGGCCTGTATCGATAAATGGGATGTTATGAGCAATGAGGAAATCTATTATTGTTCTTCTCGATTCCCCATTATCGACACATACAAAAACGAAACTCATTTCTCGTAGTTCATCTATGTTCGTTTTATCTATTTTGTAACCATGAGGGGTAATGAATCGGTGCATTCTACCATAGATTTCTGCAAGATAATCTGGAGGGTTTGTTAATTGGTCTTTGTATGGTGCGCCTGGTGTCCTGAAAGCGTTGTGCTGTTCAAAAACGTCTCCGTCATAAATATGAATTTCACTAACTGGAGTCTTGGCGACCTGATCAAGGATATATGAACCTGTGCCACCAAGGCCTATGATTGCTATTTTTTGTCCTGAGAGACGGTTTGTGATGATTCCAATGTGGGACTTTGAGCTATTTGTGTCGTGATAGTTGAATACGAGATCCATTGTTTCCTGAACTCTAATATTAAAGGTTTTTGGTGTTACAAGGGGATCAACGGACTGAGCTTCAACGGTAAGGAGATCGGCATACCTTTTAAATTTGTCATAATAATTAGAATAACATCCTTCTACCGGCCTACTTGAAAACTCGAATTGCGCAGTGATGTCAGGGCCCATCGGATAGCCTGCATCTCCAATAATGAGACCAGTGAATTTGCTTCCATTATTTCTGTATGGAAAGGTACCGACAAAGTATATAACATGTGTGTCAGGTGCTAAAGTCTTTGTTCCTGATAACTGCAGGTGTGATACAAGTTTTACATAGCATACCTCGAGTTTTTCATTTAAATAGGGCACATTGTGCAGAATTCCATATGTCATGGTGTCAGTTGCTAAAATCTCAAGCTCGTACCCTTCGTTGACAAGTTTAATGAGGTCCTGGCTATGATTTAATAGTTCTGATGACATCGAAAATCATACCGTCCTTTAAGACTACACTATTTCCAATAGTGAGCGATTTGTCTTTATGTTCGTCCACTTCAATAGGATATGGTATAGATGAAATAATTACCAAAGTGAACATAAAATAATTCAAGCATCTTATGTTAAATTCACTTCATTTAAATGAAGTAAAGATTTGTAAACAAGAGCATTCGTTTGTGTGAAACTTAAGTAATTAATAATGCTGATCTAACATGGGAGGGTCAGAATGAACTGTATAAAACACTTATTGACCATATTTTTATATACAAGAGCACTAGCTTTGCATAAATAGTTTTGAATTATGAGAGAATGCTGTTCTTAAAAGGACGTTCTTTTTTTATTTAAGATTGACAAAATATCTTCAAAAAACTAAAAAATAGTGATTTCATGATATAATAATTAATTAATACTATATCATTTTATTGAACTGGAGTTGGGAGGTGATTATGTGTCTTATAATGCAATTGATTTATTCTCAGGCTGTGGTGGAATGACAGAAGGTCTTATAAACGCAGGCATCCGGGTAATAGCCGCAGTTGAAATAGATAAATTTGCATCAGAGGCATACCGAGCCAACCATGATAAGCACGGTGTTATATTATTTGAGGAAGATATTCGCACACTCAAAGCAGAAAAAATATTGGAATTATTAAAGGGGGAGCCACTGCATCTGCTTGCAGGCTGTCCCCCGTGTCAAGGATTTTCATCATTAAGACGCAAAAATAAAAAAAGATCGTACAAAGATACACGTAACAGCTTAATTCTTGAATATCTTAAGATGGTTGAAGAATTGCAGCCTATAACAATTTAGGCGAAGTTGCATTACCCGAAGGTAACGGAAATATCCGGACGGTGCGTGACTTTATCGGGGATTTGGAAAGTGTTGAAGAAACACATGATAACGTACATAGGCGGTATCCTCGCCATTCGGAAGAGGTTATGAGGCGAATACGCCTTACTCCACATAATGGTGGAAGCCGGCGGGATTTACCGGAGCAATATACTTTAAAATGTCATAAACAGGAGGGAATCGGTTTCGAAAATAATAGATCGTTGTAGTACAATGACATCATCAATTTTCCAGCCCTAGTAGATTCAAAATTATGTTGACCGGAGCAAAGATATGATTGTTCATGGAGAAAAAACAATACTCAACCACTTTATTGAAGTATTTGTTAATCTTGACGATGAAAAAGTTAAGAGTGTCGCGCAAAGATGTTTAGCGGCAGGAATAATTAAATATGACGTCATCGCTGCCTTAAACGAAGGGCTTATGATTATCGGGAAAAAATACGAAAATGATGAATATACCTTGACTGATTTGATGATGGCGGGTATTTTGTTTCAAGACATAATCAACATGAAAGAGTTTGATATCGCCTTTGATGTGAATAGCTATGTTCAGGAAGGTACAATCATACTTGGCACAGTCAAAACTGATATTCATGATATCGGGAAGTCTATGTTTAAGAGCGTAGCCTTGGCTTCGGGCTTCAAAATTGTTGATCTTGGTGTCGATGTATCCCCTGAAACTTTCTGTAAAGCAGTAAAATCCGGCGAAAAATGTATACTTGCTTTAAGCGCGGTACTGACGACAACCATTCAATATCTCCGTGAAACTGTCGATGAGCTGATTAAACATGATCTGAGGAAAAATGTAAAAATTATTATCGGCGGAAGTTTGGTTTCTGAAGAAATCTGTCGGTATATCGGTGCGGACGCCTTTTCCATTAATGCATTGGACGGTGTTAATATCTGTAAAACTTGGGTAAATGTCAATGAATAATTATATACGATTTAGTGAAATAGCAGAAAACATTAAAGAAAAAATTATCAACAATACCTATAAGGAACATCAATTTCTCCCGTCTGAAAAACAATTGTCAGTGGAGTATAATGTTTGCAAAAACACGATTAAGCATGCCATAAATGTTCTCGTTGACGAAGGCTTGTTATTTACCGTGCCGGGAAAAGGGACCTATGTCAATGCACAGGCTGAAAATAAATACAGGGTAGACATGAGCATAGGAAAGGTTCTGCCGAAAGGTTACGATTCTGTCAGATTAATTACAGCAGCTATCGTCAGCCCTGATGTTCATCAGGTATATCATCTTCAAATTGCACCGGAGGAAAGGATAATCTGCATTAAATGGGTTTTGTTGCGAGATGGAAATATTGTGGCCTATGATGAGAAGAATATCCCATATTTATCCGGAATCTCCATAGAGGAATCGAATTTGGGGTATATGCCGTTGCGAGAAGTATTAACGAATAAATCTTTCCTGTTTTCATTGAAAGAGAAATATACGGTTTCCGCTGTTTTACCGGATCCGGATTTGGTAGAAATTATGGGGATTGGATCCTCCAATCCCCATCCCATTGTTTTGATCGATAATAAAATATATGATGAAGAAAATACCCCGCTGGGATGGTGCAGAATTTATATACCGGCGGATGAATTTCAATTTGAAGGAGAATCGCAATAATTCTTATGATACAACTTGTCGCCTATAATATCGTATATGAAGATATAAAAAGAAAAATAGTCATGGGAACATACAGACCAGGTGATAAAATTCCATCCATTAATGAGCTATGCAAAATTTATCATACCAGCGATCTAACCATAAGAAAAAGTTTGAAACTATTACAAAAGGATGGTCTCATTACTACCGTAAAAAGAATTGGCGTATTTGTAAGCGAATTAACGAATAAGAAATACACCTTGCATTTTCATGAAAAAACAAGCCTTAAATCCGAGATTGACAGCGAGCAAATCTTAAATATAACCCGATATAACGAATTTGAACAGGCAGACTGTCATGAGCTCAAAGGCACCAAATATATAAGTATTGAAAGAATATGCTATACGAACAACGTTCTTCCGATCCTATACCGAATTGATTCCATTGTGACTAAAGTAAATAATAATTTAAAAAAGGAAAAAGCTCACATCTGGGTTAAGCAGATGGATATTATTTTAAACAGTGATTTGATACGAAAACAAATTAAATTAATATTAGACAATGAACATACCGACATCAAAAAAAAACTATACCTTCCTGATCAAATGGGGATGTACCGTATTCAGAAAAAATATTTTACAGAGGAAGGTCGGTTATTCGCCTTATCGGATCTATATATTCCTTCGTCAGATATTGATGTTACTCTGCATATTTAGATATTTCTTTATTAGACATATTTACATACATTTTTTTGTGTGTTAACATGAATTCATAAGTTTTTACATAGTCTATGTATGTTAGGTAATACATAGAAAGCAATTATTGGAGGATATATATGCTAATTGTTGGAGAATTAATTAACACAAGTCGTTCCAAAATCAGAGAAGCGGCAGAGGTAAGGGATATATTAGCAATCTGTGATGTAGCCCGTAAACAGGAAGAAGCAGGGGCATCCTATTTGGATATTAATTGCGGGACATTTGTGGAAAAAGAATGTGAAATAATGAAATGGCTTGTAAAAACGGTACGCCCTGTTGTCAGCCTTCCTCTGTGCATTGACAGCCCGAACCCGGAAGCACTGCGTGTCGGATTGGAATTATGCGGGGATAAGCCGATGATCAACTCCACAACGTTTGAAACTCCCCGTTTCAATGACGTTGTTCCGCTGGCAATTGAGTTCGGAGCAAAGTTGATCGCTTTGTGTATAGACGATAACGGAATGCCTGACACGGCGGACCAAAGGGTTAAAATAGCGGGTGATATGATCAATAAGCTTGTTCAAAAAGGGATGTCTATCGACGACATCTACATTGATCCGTTGGTTAAACCGATGTCTGCCAACATTAATAATGGAACAGATGTTTTAAATGCCGTTAACCGCATCATGAATGAATTTAAAGGCGTTCACACCATTTGCGGTCTTACCAATATTTCCTACAGCTTGCCTGCGCGTGTCAATATCAATAAAACCTTTATGATTCAAACAATGACCATGGGAATGGATGCTTATATCTTGGATATAACCAAAAATGAGATGGCAGGTTCACTATATGCTTCCCAGCTTCTGCTCGGACAGGATAATTACTGCAGAAATTATATTAAGGCTTACAGGAAAGGTATATACGGCGCTTAATCCAGCCAGCTGATATACAAATAAAAAAGGAGAGGTGTTTATCTTTTATGAACCAAAAACTAATTGACGCAATGACAGACTTGGATGAGGACATTTTGTACAGTGAGGTGAGACAATCGATAGCTACTGGGGTACCGGCACTAGAGATCATTGCCGACTTGCAGACCGGGTTGACGAATGTCGGTGCACTTTTTTCCAAACAGGAATATTTTTTGTCTGAACTCATGTTATCCGCTGATTTATTCAAACAAGCCAGTGAACTTCTCGGAAGTGACAATACTGCCGATGAACAGGAAAAGCTCGGCACATTTCTTATCGGTACAGTTGAAACCGATATCCACGACATTGGGAAAAATATTGTCGCCTCGATCATGCAGACGAACGGATTTAAGGTCATCGATCTTGGCGAGGATGTCCCTGTTGCAAAATTTGTGGAAGCTGTAAAAGAACATCAGCCCCAGATCATTGGACTGTCGTGTTTATTGACAACTTGTTTTGAATATATGAAAAAGACTATTGACGCCATTAAGGCGGAAGGTCTGGATAAGGGGCGTCTTATTCTAATCGGAGGAGGGCCTACTGACGAGAATACCCTTAAATATGTTGGTGGAGATATCAGATGCCCGGATGCCCAAAACGCTGTAGAGGTGTCCAAGAAATTTTTGGGGGTGAAATAAATGGACGCGAAACAACAAAAAATGCAAAAATCAAGGGAACGGATTTTGGCAGCGATCCGAAACGAAAAACCCGACCGTACGCCTCTTTTACTGGGTGGCGAGATTGCGTTTGCGAAATATGCGGATCCGTCGGTAGTTGCCGCTGATTTCGTGGAAAGGCCATTATGGGCAATCGACAAAGCGGTTGAAGGCCTTGATAAGCTCAAGTATGCTGATTACGTATGGGCTGTGGGTTTACCCCTTGTTTTCTTTTCCTCGACTTGGATGTCAAAGATCAAAATGCCGGGTCGTGAACTTGGAAGAGATGAGCTATGGCAAATTGCTGAACACCCCTGTATGCAAGAAGAGGATTACGATTTAATCCTAAAAAAAGGTTGGCTATCCTATTATAATTCTTATATGGAGAAAAATCTCGGTGTCACTGAAGAAGATATGCAAGCGGGTATGCAACAAATAATGTATTCCAACCAAAAAAATTTAGAGTCCGGGCTTGCAATCCTCAACCAATATAATATGGCTGCTATATACGATCGCCTCTGTGCGATCAGGGGGATGATTAATTTTGCCAGGGATATGCGGAAAATGCCGGAAAAAGTCAGAGCGGTGATGGATGTTATGCTGGAAGAAGAAATGGTGCAGGCAAATACGGTACTGGGCCAGTTACAAGCGACATTAGGGGAAGGGAATTTTATTGTCTTTGTCCAGCCTGGCGTTCGGGGAAACAGTGATTTTATTTCACGCAAACAATTTGAAATGTTCAACTGGCCTGCCTTCAAAATGCAAACAGAAGCAATTTTAAAGGCAGGCGGCAATGTGTTTTTCCATATGGACGGCAACTGGAATACCTTCCTGGATTATTTCAAAGAATTTCCCAAAGGCAGATGTATCTTTGATTCCGACGGAATGACCGATATATATAAAGTTAAGGAAGTTTTAGGCGATACGATGTGCATCACCGGAAACTTTGGTTCTTCTTTAATGGCAATGGCGAATCCGGACGAGGTGTATGCAACTGTTAAAAAACAAATCGAAGATATAGGGAGTGACGGCGGTTATATCGCGTCGACTTCCTGCACCATGCCTCCCAACGCCAAACCCGAAAACATGGAAGCCTTGGTGGCCGCTGTCGTTGAGACAAAGATATAAGAAACCCATTCTTAAAGACGTCAAGCAAGGGCTTTTGAGCTGACCTAGCGTATATAATTACCCAGCAGCGCAATCTTGATATTTTGAATGATGTGTAAGTTGAAAATAATGGAGATACCGGACGGCGGATCCCCTTGCAGGCTTTGCTGTTAAGTGAAAAGCAGACCAGACGATCGCCCATCTGGTCTGCTTTTCCACTTTCAAGGCAAAAAGATAGAAATGGATATCGAATATTGAAAAGCTGTGCCCCACGGGTTTAAGTAAATAATAGAATCTGCGAGGTAATCGTATGCAGGTGATAATACTTGGCGGCTTTCTCGGCTCAGGTAAAACGACATTGCTTTTGTCATTAGCCCACTATATCGTTAGCTATGATCAAGATAAGAAAGAAGAGAATGGGGTTTCACTTGCTATCATAGAAAATGAAATAGGCGAAATCAGTATAGACGACAAGACGCTTCAATCCGGTGGCTACGATGTGTCCACTTTGTTTTCAGGCTGTATTTGCTGTACACTTGTCAGCGATTTGCTGATCTGCGTTCACGATATTTCCCGGAAAATCAAGCCAAGTTGGATCATCATTGAAACAACCGGTTTAGCCTATCCGGACAGGGTGGCTGAAGCGTTGAGGGAATATTGTAAAAAGTTTAAGAAACTCAGTGTACAGGTTATAGTTGATGCGGAACGGTGGGAAGAACTTTCCGAAATTATGCAGCCTCTGATTCATGGACAGATTGCCAAAGCCGACGGGGTACTGCTCAACAAAACTGATTTGGTAGATCATCATCGAATCGTTCAAATAGAGAAGTCTATCGCGGAAATCAATGATAGAGCAAGAGTATTTAAAGTAAGCGGCTTAAAGGGAATTGATGATGAGGTATGGAAGAGTGTTCTTTCACTCGGAAAGGAAATGCCGGATGGTCAATGACAACGAACACTTGGAGCATACAAAAAGCTGTGATTGCAGCAGCCATGACGAGCATGTCGATGACTGCACATGCGGTTGCCATAAAGGACATCAGGAGTTCGGGCATAAACATCTTGAGCAGATTAAGGTGCTTGCCCATGAGGAAGCATTTGTAGGTTCATTTGAAAAGATTACTGAAATTGATTACAAGGAATGTACCGAGATGATGAAGAATCACCTGCACGATATATGCAGATGGGTACAACTTGAGGGGGGATATGTCGGCCACATCAAAGCTGTCATCCAAAGTGGGGAATTAGTGACGACAATGTCGACAACCGGGAAAGAGGTCCAGGTAAAAACGGCCAATGGGAATACTAGTTTAACTTGCAGAATCGGCATTGCGGTGATCGTATTTAGTATCTCTCTGGAAAGTATAAAGGAAAAGCTCCAACAGATATACGACCTGCTTTGAATCTTCTTACTCAAAATTGTGTATCCATTAACTAATCCATAAAGCATAAAGCAAACAATTTATTGAGAGAAATTGTACGAATGGGAACAATTATTGTAGCATGCCAAACAATAAAACATGAATTGAACCTGGCTATAAGCGAGACCAAAGTCGAATATCCCATCGTTTTCGTTGATTCTGGATTGCACATTTATCCGGACAAACTCCGCTTGGCTATACAGGATACCGTCAATCGGATTGATCATGTGGATACCATCCTTATGGCTTTTGGCTACTGTGGGAATGGTTTACTGGGAATCAAAGCTGAAACTGCCCGTTTGATCATTCCGAAAGCGCATGATTGTATAAGCCTGTTACTTGGTTCAAATGAGACCAGGCAGAAAATCATGAAAGAAGCCGGCACATATTTCCTTACAAAAGGATGGCTGGAATATGAACGCAATATTTTAGCGGATTTTGAAGGCTGTGTACAAAGACATGGCCAGAAGCGTGCGCTTGAGGTGATGAAGACCCTGCTGCATCATTACCAAAGATTAATGGTGATTGACACGAAAGCTTATGAATCGTCGGATATATTGAAGACTACCCAAAAATTTGCCGATACTATCGGTTTGCGGCATGAGGAATATCCAGGGTCAATGCGTTTTCTTAACAAATTATTAACAGGCCCTTGGGATGAAGAATTTATTATTCTGGAACAAGGGCAGAAGATGACATTCGAGTCGATGAATAGTGATAATACGAGTATTAAACAGACAGTCTTCGTCTGATAAATAAACCCCGATGATATTTTTCTAATAAGCATGCCCTCAAAAGGGTGACCCCGATACTTGACCTATCTACCCTCAAACAGACACGCAGTTACGCTGAAATTCTCTCTTTTTCATAGTTTTCCGGAGATTGATAACCAAGTTTAGAATGCAACCTGATTCTGTTGTAAAAAGTGTCAATATAATCAAAAATGCTACGTCTAGCTTGATTTCTGGTTTTGTATCGTTCATGATAAACCAATTCGGTTTAAGTGTAGCGAAAAAAGACTCCATACAAGCGTTGTCCCAACAATTACCTTTCCGGCTCATACTTTGCTTGAAACTGTAAAAAGCGAGTATCCTACAATATTTTAAAATGTACCCTGTAAAAGCCTCATGGTAGACAGTTAAAAAAGAGTCCGTGATATCATGGTTCCAATAACTGTTGACCGGAGGGGATTTTTCTATGCCACCAATAAAGAGCAATAAGGCACTTAGCCAACAAGATGTAGTGGATTTGAAGCAAAGAAGGAGCAAAAAACAGGAGTAAAAAAGTGCATTTCTTTCCCCTGATTTTTGGGCTGTGTTACAAACTAAGAGACCTGTTTCGAGGTCTCATTTGATATATAATTTTGAAATTATCCGCCAATTTAGGCGGTTATATTATTTTCTCCATATAATTCTTCAATCTAAACATTCAAACAGCTTGAAGGTTATTTAAAACACCGTATGTCCATGTTAAGTATGCTATCTTCGCTAAAGAGGTATCGGCAATACTAATCCTATTAAATTTGCTAGGTGTATTAGTGAGTTGGAAAAGATTTATGGGATTAAAGTTGCTAATTCTCAATTAGTGCTAAATGTGAATCTAAATAAGTCAGCCTTATGGCTGCATAAACGAGCTTAGCTGGGATATAACATGCAGCAGATGGCAATGGGAGCAAAGAAAGTGCGAAGAGATAGTTTTATGAATATTACATAAGCATTTAAAATTTAATTGGGTATCGTATAATGTATATGTATCGTTATAAGGTTCTAAAATTGGGATAAAATATAAAGTAAACAATACGTGAAAAATTTACCTGTAAGGTGATATTAAAGGAGACTGGCCATGAAGAAGAAAATTGTCTTGCTTTCTTTAACAGTACTTCTATTTGGGTTAGGCATTACAGCCATCGCCTATTATAATACGCCTATTAAAGATTACCTATTTGGTTGGACAACACGCTCACAAACCCAAACCAATGGTCAGGATCAAACACAAAATCCCCGGAATGATACTACGGCACCTTATCAACAGCCACGGGCAGGAGCGGACAATGAACAAACCCCACCGACAGACAGTTTTGCTATCCGTGGAGTTATTGAGGGGTTCTACGGAACTCCCTGGACTATGGCGCAAAGAACCAACATGCTTACCTTTATTGGCCAACACCATTTAAACACGTATGTCTATGCTCCCAAGGATGACCCTTATCAGCGGACCAATTGGGCAGACCTCTACCCAATTGGTCAACTACAGCAGATGAAGAGTTTGGTGCAAAGCGCAAAAGCGAATGGAGTTAATTTTGTTTATTCCATTTCTCCTGGTATCCCGTCACCGCTGCCTGGTCAAACATTGACCTCAGCAATGGTTGCCAACTCCATTACCTTTACATCTAAAGCCGATGTACAACTGCTTGAAAGCAAAATTGATCAGTTGCGTTCGATTGGAGTTCACACTTTTATGCTTTCATTTGATGATGTTCAACACTACTTGAAGAGTTCTGACCAACGAGTGTATGGTTCTGATTATCCTAAGGCTCATATCGATCTTGCAAATAAATTGCTTGAGGATGAGACTGTAAAAGATTCAAGTTTCAGGCTTTGGCTTGCTCCCACAGACTACTACGGTCTTAAGGACAGCGCCTATTGGACTACAATACGGTCACATCTAGATCCCTCTATACAGGTGATCTGGACGGGGTCTTGGGTTTTAAACAAATCCATTACAAGTAGTGAAGCTGACCAAGTACGGCGGCTTTTGGGGAGGAAACCTCTTATCTGGGACAATTATCCGGTCAACGACTATACCTATGCTGTAAAGAAAGCGCCACAACTATTTATGGGACCATTGATCAATCGTTCGGAGGATTTGTCGGCATACACGAGTGGCATGTTAGCAAATCCCATGCTTCAACCCGAAGCGTCAAAGATCGCACTTTATACTGTTTCTCAATATTTGTACAATCCCAGCACATACCAGCCGCTTCAAGCCTGGGACGAAGCGCTCCAGGGCATGTCTGGCATAGGCGATGCATTGGCCTTCCGTAAATTTTGTCAATATTCAAGCCAAAGTACACTTGATACGGGTGACAATACCGGGTTTTCCAAATTAGCCAGCGCTTTTTGGCAAGAATACCAATCAGGCCAGCATGGACCTAGTGAATTAGAACTTCGTAAAGAATTACAATTACTGAGTGCTTTGCCCGATAATCTTAAGAAGACAATAACCAACCAACAGCTTTTGGCAGAAATTAGCCCATGGGCAGTAAAACTGGGTGAAGAAGGGCAAACGGGACTACAGGCTTTAGTATATTTAGATTTATCAAACAATGATCCGCAAAAGCTCACGGCTAAGCACCAACTTCAAACAAGCTTGCAACAGTTACGAAACAACAACTTACAAATTGGTTCTGAAGTTTTATCATTTATTGATAAGGCCGAATCTAATTAGGGATTTCTAAATAAAGTATGTGTATATTAGGGGCCTGGAATGAGAATAAGATACCTTGGGGTGGTAGAGGATGTATTTTCTCAGAAGAATTTGTTCGCCGGAACTATTTCAGGGGGCTTATAAATCCAGGAATTATTTTGAAGGCTGGTATTACAAAATTATCAGTGAGGATCATGAAAACATTTACGCGGTGATACCCGGCATCGCGTTAGGGCAAAATGTTCAGGACGCGCACGCTTTTGTTCAGGTCATCAATGGCAAAACAGGCCGGACCCATTTTTTTAAATATCCTGAGTCATCCTTTGCCTATGATAAAAAACGCTTTGATATCAGCATCGCAGGAAACCATTTTTCTCGGGAGCACGTTCTGCTTAACCTTGTAAATACAGAGATGCAAATCAGCGGCGAACTGCAGTTTGATAACATTGTCCCTTTCCCAAAAACATTGTTCAATCCTGGTATTATGGGTCCCTATTCTTTCGTTCCGATGATGGAATGTTATCACAGTATCATAAATATCCGCCATAAAATCAAAGGCGAATTAATTGAAGACGGCTGCAAGGTCAACTTTTCGGCGGGGGAAGGGTATTTGGAAAAAGATTATGGCAAATCATTTCCCCGTGAGTGGATTTGGGTTCAGGCTAACCATTTTGAAGAAAAAGGCACCTGTTTCATGTTTTCTATCGCCAGAATCCCTTGGCTGGGTTCTAGTTTTACTGGGATTATCTGCTTCCTGTTAGTTGATGGCCGGTTATACAGATTCGCAACTTATAACGGGGTCAGACTGGAACAGATCTCTCTTGAGAAAAAAGTTATCACGGCCAGATTGACGCGCAAAGATGAAATCCTGGAGTTTAGAGCAGCAGGCGGCAGCGGGGGATTCTTGAAGGTGCCTAAGAATGGGCTTATGACTGAACAAATAGAAGAAAGTATTACTGCGAGTGTCGAACTGCGGCTCAGAAATTCGCAGGGACTTATATTTTCAGGTAAGAGTACCAGCGCCGGAATGGAATTGTCGGAGAATGCCTCTCGGCTGATTAAGCCCCATTCTATATCTTAATTTGGTTAGAGAAAAATTTTTATTTGGTCTAAAACTATTTATTTTGGTTTAAAACTATTTATTTGGTCTAAAACCATTTTTATTTGCCCGAAACTGAAATAGCGGTATTAAGGTTGTAATGGCCGGTATTATGATCGATCATAACCAGATCAGCCCGATTGTCACCATTCATGTCTGCAGCAAGTGCAGCATCTTCATTCCTGGATCCCCATGGGCCAAACGGTCTGTCAGCGACGAATTTACTGCCGCTGGAGATATAGCTTTGCCAAAAACCGTCAGAGTCGTGTACTAGTAAATCGTCCTTACCGTCACCGTTAATGTCTGCTGCGAATATCTGAGAATCCGGTTTGAAGCAAAATGGACTGTTCCAGGTTCCAGCGGCAAGAGAGAATTTGTTTGCTTTTCGCCCGGCCAGCATTTTCGACTGCTTGGTATCATGATCCATTACGAAAAGTTCACTGTTCCCATCACCATTAAAATCTCCTGCTGCAAGTTTTAGGTTCTTGGCTTTAAGCAGGTCAAAGCCTTGCCAGGTAATATCAGTAAAAAGGCCGCCTTGATTGATTGCCGAACCAATTCTGCCATGTTCTTTGTCATATAGAAATAGGTCTGTGAGACCATCCTTATTAAGGTCAGCGGAGAGGGGAAGGACTGTCTGCAATTGATTTAAAGCCTGCCACTTTAAATGAGAAGGAACAAATTTATTCCCATTGTTTACTGCTAAAATCAAATTTCCAGAGGCAGCATTGAATAACAAGAGATCTTCTCTGTCCTTGTTTTTAAAATACCCGACTAATGGAACAGTTCCTTTCTCCAGCGTTAAGTCCTTGAGCCATACACCTAAGTCTTGAAATGCGTTTGTGCCTCTGGGGGCATACCAGGAAGCCGTATATTGAGACATGCGCCATTGATTTGCCCTCTTGTTCCATATCAGCAGAGCTTTCCCCGAAGCATGCGGTACGAACTGACCCGCAAAGATTTCATCTCTCGGATCAAACTGAATATTTTCCGCCCTTTGGGCAGGCACAAAACCTACGAGTGAATAGATCGAGACAAAGGCGTATCCTCTGTTTTTTAGTTCCTTCACAAGCTGGTGAAGAAGGGAATTTTCATCATAAATATACTGAACTTTTCCGTCTTTTTGTTGGACTTCTTTTATAAACTGAAACTCATAGGTAGGATGGAAGTACAGGGAGGCCAGTGTTCCGCTCTTTGCAGGATCATCTAAGACAGCCAGCATAGCGGCAAGCCGCTCCGGGGAATTTAAATGCCCTAAAGGAGCAGGTACAACATCAAGGCCGCAATAATATTCTTGTTGCTGATTTACGACGTTATTGCTTTTCCAGGCCTCAGGATAGTAATAATTATTTTCGTAGATCAAACCGATCTGCTCTTGGAAAGCGACCAGTTGCTGGGGCGAAGCGCTGTAATGCGGCGTTTCCCAGTAGGCAGGATCAATTCCAGCTCTATCAAATAGCGCGATCGCTTTTTCAGCCCGCTCTTTTGCATACGTGTATGTATTGGGCACGTCGGGATTTTTAGCCGAGCTGTAAAATTCATACCCGGATACACTATTACTGTTCCGGCTCTGGTGGGTATAGCCATGAACCCCGATGATACCGCCTCTTTCTTCCAGGCTTTTGATGACAGAGACAAATTTTCGGGTATATTCCGTATTGTCAGCAATTGTAACATCATAGTTCCTGCCGGGCTCAACCATTCTGGGAATTAAGGAGACTTCAAAAGGTATTCCCTCCTGCTGGAGATAATCTGCAATCACAATCAGTTTATCGAGATTTTCCTGGCTTGTGTATTCTTGCCCGGGACCTACATCCTCTAATCTTACTAAGGCCGGCAGTTTCCCTGAAAATGGTCTCTTTGAGATATTGTTGGGATCAGTAGATGCGCTGATATGCGTAATGACTGTTAAAAAAAGAACGGATATCAATGCAATCACAAATACGTTTTTTCTAAACATAAAATAAATGTCCTCGCAAAAAAATTAAGAATTTTGTAGAATTCTAGGATAATCATAAGCTATATTGACATATTGTCAATATATAATATTTTGTATCCCAGGAATTATACGTAATACAATTGGCATTCTTATTGACTTTACCAGACAGATTATCTATAGTTATGGCATGGTTATAAAAGAACGATAAGCAACGGCGCTTTCCCTCTTCATATAAAGGGGGAAAGTATTTTTTTGCCTTTTGGCCGCTATGCGGAGAGGTTGGAGTGCAGCTAAGGGGTTCTTATCAGATTGCTTAAAGCAAAGGCGCTTTTTAGGACGGGTTTTTACCTGGAATAAGGAGCGCCTTTTGTTTTTATAAAAACTTTATAAAAGGAGGAAGTCGAAATGAAAATGGTCAGAGCAATTGTCAGACCGGAGAAGAGTGAAAGCATTGCTGAAAAATTAGCAGAAACCGGGATCGTATCCATGACCAAGATGCATGTATTTGGACGGGGAAAAACCAGAGGCCTGCAGGTAGGGGATATTAACTACGATGAGTTTCCCAAAGTAATGATGATGATCGTCGTTTCCGACGAGGAGCTGGAAAAAACAGTTGAAGTCATTCTGGAAAATGGCAGGACTGGGAATATTGGTGACGGAAAAATATTTATCTCTGCTGTTGAAGCAGCATACACAGTACGTACTGGTGAAGAGGCACTGTAAAGGAGTGAGAGCAGATGAAAGAAATCATAGCCATCATAAGACGACATCAGGTGCCTTCTTCCAAAAAAGCTTTGGAGGAAGCCGGCTTCAATGCACTCACGATTCAAAGTGTTGAAGGGCGCGGGAAACAGAAAGGAGTAGGCGGCTGGGCTGCGGAGGTTGATCCGATGCTGAATCCGCTGCTCAAATATGAAACTCCGGTAGCGGAAGCAATCATGAAATGGATTCCGAAACGAATGCTGCACCTGGTCGTTCAGGATGATGAAGCAGAGACTGCAGTGAAGACCTTAATCAAAGCCAATCAGACCGGACACATTGGAGACGGAAAGATCTTTGTTTGCCCGTTAGAGGAAGTATTCAGATGAGAACCGAAGAAAACGGCCCGAGAGCAGTTTCCTAAGGAGCATCAGAAGTTTCTGTACCCCGTGTCCAATGGCTCAGCGCCAGCCATGTTTTTATAAATAGAGAGGAGAAATGATTATGCGACAAATAGCGATTTACGGTAAAGGGGGTATCGGCAAGTCCACTACCACACAAAATACGGTGGCAGCCTTAGCCGAAATGGGAAAGAAAATCATGATTGTCGGCTGTGATCCTAAAGCAGACTCGACGAGACTTATCTTAAATATTAAAGCCCAGACCACCGTGATGGATATGGCCAGAGACAAAGGATCAGTCGAAGACATCGAACTGGAGGATGTTCTCTACACAGGATACGGAGATGTACGCTGCGCTGAATCCGGAGGTCCTGAACCGGGTGTCGGCTGCGCAGGACGCGGTGTTATCACGGCAATTAACTTTCTGGAAGAGAATGGAGCCTATACGCCTGATTTGGATTACGTTTTTTATGACGTTTTGGGCGACGTTGTTTGCGGCGGATTTGCGATGCCGATCAGGGAAAATAAAGCCCAGGAAATCTATATCGTTTGTTCCGGGGAGATGATGGCGATGTATGCGGCTAACAACATAGCCAAAGGGATTCTCAAATATGCCACTTCCGGAGGCGTTCGCTTAGCCGGTTTGATCTGCAACAGCCGGAATACGGATAAAGAGTATGAACTAATTGATGCTTTAGCCAAACGCTTAAATACGCAGCTGATTCATTTTGTTCCGCGCGATAACGAAGTCCAGAGGGCGGAACTCCGTCGACAGACCGTGATTCAATATAACGATAAGCATATACAGGCTGATGAGTATCGGGCCCTGGCTAAAAAAATTGATGAGAACAAAAATCTGACAATACCGACGCCATTGACGATGGATGAATTGGAAGAACTTCTAATGGAGTTTGGGATTATCGAAGATGAAGAGACAGCTGCAGCCAAACTGGGATAAGCTCACTGTTTCAAACAAAAACAAATAAAAATACAGAGCCAAGAAATCAATGATTATTGTTAACGGAGGTGATCGCGGTGAATGAAAGACCAAATGAAACGATGGTCGAAGAAGTATTATCCATATATCCTGAAAAAGCGCAAAAACTAAGAGCCAAGCACCTTGCTGTCAAAGATGAAGGTTGTTCCTGCGCCATCAAGTCCAATATCAAATGCATACCAGGACTTATGACAGCCCGCGGTTGCGCCTACGCCGGTGCCAAAGGAGTTGTCTGGGGCCCGATTAGAGACATGATTCATATTTCCCATGGTCCCATCGGGTGCGGATATTATTCCTGGGGAATGCGGCGTAACCTGACGCAAGGGGTTGTCGGCGTTGAAACCTTTTCGCCGATGATGTTTTCTTCGGACTTTTCCGAAAGCAACATCGTTTATGGCGGAGATAAGAAACTGGCACAAGTCATGAAAGAGGTCAAAGAACTATTTCCGACAGTTCAGGGAATTTCCATCTGTTCCGAATGTCCTGTCGGACTCATAGGCGATGACATTGAGAGTGTTGCCAAGAAAGCCAACAAAGAATTGGAACTGCCGATTGTACCCGTCCGCTGTGAAGGTTTCCGGGGAATCAGCCAGTCTTTGGGCCATCACATTGCCAATGACGCTGTGCGGGACCACCTGCTCGGCAAGCGGGAACGTCCCGGGGAAGTCGGGCCTTATGATATTTCCTTAATCGGTGACTATAATATTGGCGGTGATGCCTGGGCCTCCAAGAAGATCCTTGAAGAGATGGGATTGAACGTTAAAAATGTTTGGACAGGTGACGGCACGACCGAAGGAATGATGGCTGCGCACCAAGTCAAGCTGAATCTCATTCACTGCTACCGCAGTATGAACTATATCTGCCGGCATATGGAAGAAACCTGGGGCATACCCTGGATGGAATTCAACTTCTTCGGACCGACCAAAATTGCCGAATCCATTCGTAAAATTGCAGCCATGTTTGATGAGACGATCCAGAATAAAGGCGAAGAAGTCATTGCCAAATATCAGCCCATGATGCAGAAAGTGATTGACACCTATCGTCCCCGTCTGGAAGGCAAAAAGGTCATGCTGTATGTCGGAGGACTCCGTCCCCGCCACACCATTGGTGCCTATGAGGACCTCGGCATGGAGGTTGTCGGGACGGGTTATGAATTTGCGCATAAAGACGATTATGATCGTACTTTCCCGGAAATGACCAATGAAACACTTATTTATGATGACATCACCGAGTATGAGCTGGACGAATTTGTTAAGAGAATCAGACCCGATTTGGTCGGTTCGGGGATTAAAGAAAAATACGTCTTTGAAAAAATGGGCGTTCCGTTCCGTCAAATGCATTCCTGGGATTATTCCGGACCTTATCATGGTTATGATGGATTTCCGATCTTTGCCCGGGATATGGACATGGCCGTCAACAGCCCAACCCGGTCTTTAACGAAAGCACCGTGGAACAAAGAGAAGGAGGTGCGTTAAATGAGCAACGCTGAAAAATGTATGACAAACAACTGCACAACAACCGAATGTACAACGTGTACGCCAAACATGGATACACAGGCCGTATTAGACTGGATGGCTACAGAGGAATATAAAGAAAAGAACTTTGCCAGGGAAGCATTGGTCATTAACGCCCCCCGGACCTGTCAGCCTTATGGTGCAATGCTCTGTGCCTTAGGAATCGAAGGCTGCCTGCCTTTCCTGCACGGGTCTCAGGGATGTGCCGCCTACTTCCGCTCCGCGCTGACCCGTCACGTCAGAGAGCCGGTACCGATGGTCTCGGACTCCATGACGGAAGATGCCGCTGTTTTCGGCGGTCAGGCAAACCTGATTGAGGGTCTGAAAAATGCCTATACCACCTATAAGCCCTCGATTATCGCAATGTTCTCCAGTTGTATGGCTGAGGTTATTGGTGATGATATGAAGTCGTTCATTATTAATGCCCGTACTCAGGGAGCAATTCCGGAGGACTTCCCGATTGCCTATGCCAACACGCCCAGTTTTGTCGGCTCTCACATCACCGGCTATGATAACATGCTGAAAGGGTTACTCAATTCGCTTGCGGATACCCGCAATGGCAAATGGACCAATGGCAGACTTTATGTGGTTCCTGGTTTTGATCTTTATGCAGGGAACTTAAGAGAATACAAACGGATGATTAAAGCCATGGGCATTTATATGACCATGCTGCCTGACCCGACTGAAGTTTTGGATTCACCGAATACCGGAGAATACAAAATGTACCAACCGGGAACATCGATGGGAGAGCTTGCTGATGCGCTTAATGCATCCGGATTCCTCTTTCTGCAAAAATACGCCACGATGGCTTCACAAAAATTTGTAAAAAATGTTCAAAAGATTACAAGTGAAGCAGTTACAATGCCGATTGGCGTACAAAATACCGACGCATTTCTGATGACACTCCAACAGATGACCGGCAAAGCTATTCCCGCAGAGTTGGAAGCAGAAAGAGGCCGGGCGGTGGATGCGGCCATTGATGCTCATCAGTATATCCACGGTAAACGGTTTGCCCTTTATGGAGATCCAGACCTTCTGATCGGCTTAGTCGGTTTCTTGTTAGAAATGGGCACCATGCCAGTGCATATTCTTTGTGGCAACGGTTCGGAGGCTTTCCGTAAGGAAATGGAAGGACTGCTCGCTGCCAGTCCTTTTGGCTCGGAAGGGAAAGTCTATGTTGGCAAAGACCTCTGGCATATGCGGTCTTTATTGTTAACAGATCCGGTCGACATGCTGATCGGAGATACACATGGCAAACAAATTGCCAAAGATGCCAACGTTCCGCTGGCCCGCATCGGTTACTTCATGACAGACCGTGTTCACCTCCACCGTCAGCCGATTATTGGCTATCAGGGTACAATTAACCTCATAACCATGCTTGCGAATATGTTCATCGATGAATATGACCGTAATTGTCCAAGTGAACGTTTCGAGATGCTGCGCTAAGCAATGAAAAGGAGGGGAAAGAATGCTTGTTGCTTTTGCTACCACCGGAGGAGAGAAGATCAATGCTCATTTTGGGTTGGCAACATCCTTTGCTGTCTACAATGTTACTTCGGTCAGCAGTGAATTTGTCCAAATGATTAACCTTCCGGAACAGGTACTGGAAGATGATAAAATTGAGGTCCGGGCGGAAATGCTGAAGGAATGTACAGTGGTATATTGTACCCATATTGGAGGTCCGGCTGCAGCCCGTCTGGTACAGAGCAGTATTCAGCCGCTGAAAGCTGTTGAGGGAACACCGATTGAGAGTGAGCTGCAGCGACTGGAGAATATGATCAAAGAGACCCCTCCGCCCTGGCTGCGCAAACGTCTTATGGAAGAGATGAAAAATAAGGAGGAATCATGTCTATGCCCTTGTACCAAGGATTGAACTATGGCGGTTCGGAATGGACCCCTCAGTTTATCAAAGATATTGATCAGGAAACATGTATAGGTTGTGGACGCTGCGTTAAAGTTTGCTCCCAAGGTACGCTAGGTTTTGGCAATTTGAATGACGATGAGGATGCCGACAGAATGCAGTCTAAAATTGACAATAAAAATAATTGCATCGGTTGCATGGCTTGCGGTAAAACCTGTGTTAAAAAAGCAATCCGTTTTGAAGCTAAAGTGATCAAATACTGAGGTATGTCCTCTTTGAAGGGTATCTGAAAAGCAGAGGTGAAAGAGATGGATGCAAGAAAGTCCAATCCGGCGATTGAGGAAAGAAAACATTCGATCCTAACCAAGGGAGAACAAAATCAACAGTTAAAATGCAATACAGACAGTGTAGCGGGCTGTGTCAGCCAGCGGGCCTGTGTCTATTGCGGAGCCAGGGTTGTCTTAAATCCGATCACGGATGCGGTTCATCTCGTTCACGGTCCCATAGGCTGCGCCAGTTATACTTGGGATATCAGGGGAAGTCTGACAAGCGGGGCGGATTTATTCCGCTTCAGCTTTTCCACTGATTTGCAGGAGATGGACGTGATCTTCGGCGGAGAGGGAAAACTCACCCGGGCCATCGATGATCTGGTGGAAAAGTATCATCCTCCCCTGATTTTTGTTTATTCCACCTGTATCGTAGGGGTCATCGGGGATGATCTGGAAGCAGTCTGCAAAGCTGCGGCCCAAAAGCATGGAATTGAAGTGATCCCTGTTCAGTCCAGCGGTTTTATCGGCAGCAAATCCGCCGGGTATAAAGCAGCCTGTGACGCACTCCTGCGCCTGATACAGGTCCCTCAGGGAGAGGAAATCCAAAAAGGCAATGCTATTAATTATCTTGGTGAATTCAATTTGGCCGGGGAACTCTGGATCATAAAAAACTATCTCCAACGTGTGGGGATAAAACTGAATGTAGCTTTGACCGGGGACTCAAGCTATAAAAATTTGAAAAAAGCGACGAAGGCGTACTTGAATATTGTTCAGTGTGCCGGTTCGATGAATTATATAGCCAGTCAAATGAAAGAACTGTATGACATTCCTTACCTGAATATCTCATTTATCGGAATTGAAGATACATCAGAATCGATTCGCAAGATAGCCAGGACCTTTCAGGACTTGGAGATGATGCGTAGGACAGAAGAACTTATTCAGGCAGAGACTGCAGCGATTTTACCGCAAATAGCGTATTATCGCAGCAAACTGCAAGGGAAAAAGGCCGCGATTTATGTCGGCGGCGGCTTCAAAGCAATTTCCCTGATTAAACAATTCGGGGAACTGGGGATCGATGTGGTCATGGTAGGGACCCAAACCGGCCGCCAGGAAGAATATGACACAATCAACAACTTAGTCAGCAAAGGGACGGTCATCATGGATGATACCAACCCCTCCGAGCTCGAACGATTTATCATGGAAAAAGAAGCAGATTTGCTGGTAGGCGGGGTTAAAGAACGGCCGCTGGCCTATAAAATGGGTATTGCCTTCATCGACCATAATCATGACCGGAAGCATCCGTTAAGCGGATATGTCGGCGCTGTTAATTTTGCCAGGGAAGTATACGCTACCGTATGCTCTCCGGTTTGGAAATATCGGGAACAGGGGGGAGAACCATGAAAAAACAAGCAAGCAATTACCGTAATGTCAGTGAGAACCCCTGTAACATGTGCATGCCGTTAGGGGGAATACTGGCTTTCAAAGGAATCGAGGGTTCAATGACAGTGCTCCATGGCTCCCAGGGCTGTGCGACCTATATGCGGAGAACGATATCTGAACATTACGAAGAACCTGTTGACGTTGCCTCTTCCTCCCTCAACGAAAAAGGAACCGTTTTTGGCGGTGAAGACAACCTGAAAAAGGCTTTGGAAAATGTCCGCCTGATTTATAACCCGCAAATTATCGGGGTGCTGACCACCTGCTTGGCCGAGACCATCGGAGAAGATATTGGCCGGATTACCTCCCGATATTTGCAAGGACAAGAAATCACTGGTTTGCCGATTATTAATGTTCCGACGCCGGGATATGGCGGTTCCCATTCAGAGGGGTACTGGCTTACGGTTTACCGGATTGTCTGTTTTCTGGCAGAAAAAACGGCAAAACACAATAAAGTCAACGTCATCGTTCCCCATATCAGTACGGCTGATTTGAGGGAAATCAAACGGCTGCTGGCAGCGATGGGCATTGATTATACCCTGCTTCCGGATTATACCGATACCTTGGATGCCCCTTACAGCAAGCCCTATCAGAAAAGCCCGGCTGGAGGAACAAAAATTGAAGAAATCCGGAAAATGTCTGGAGCCAGAGCTACACTGGAAATGGGGATCACGATCGATGACGCCCAGTCTGCCGGAAAATATTTACGTGATGAATTTGGTGTTCCCTTATTTCGCGTTCCCCTGCCGGTTGGGATCGAAAATACCGATTTATTTTTCTCAACACTCAAGGAGATCGCAAATTACGGTACGGAATCTGCCGGTATGAAATCTTCCGGCACAGATCTTCCGGAAGAGATCAAAAAGGCCAGAGGACGATTGCTGGACGGGATGTTTGATTCCCATAAACACAATTTTGAAGGGCAGGCCGTCATTTTTGGGGAGCCTGAACAGGTTTACGCCGTGACCAAGCTTTGTCTGGAAAACGGTATAAAACCCGCGATTATGGCCACCGGCAGCAGGACAAAAAAGATTGAACAGATATTGCAGCAAGAATTTGACAAGCTCAGTGACTTTGACTCTGAATATAGCATTTTAGGAGACACTGATTTTTCCCATATCCTGGAGCAATGTAAAAATCGGAAGATTAATATAGCCATCGGTCATTCTGAGGGAAAGATCTTAACAGAAAGAGCGGAGATCCCGCTGGTACGCTTTGGCTTTCCGGTCATTGACCGAGTTGGGGGACAGCGGATTTTATCCGTTGGTTATGAAGGAAGCCTTCGTTTTCTTGACCGTATTACCAATACGCTATTGGAAAACAAGTACAAGAATTATCGTGCTAATATGTTTGCATTATTTTATGAAGCGAAAGTCAGGTGAGTGTAATGAACAGAAACCTTACAGAGAGAATAAGTAAACATCCTTGCTACTCATCAGAAGCCCAGCATCAATACGCTCGAATTCATCTGCCTGTTGCTCCTATGTGTAATATCAGCTGCAATTACTGCAGCAGAAAGTTTGACTGTGTCAACGAAAGCCGGCCTGGAGTGACCAGCGAAGTTTTAACACCGGAAAAGGCCTTGGAAAGATTTCAGATGGTTAAGAAACAACTAGGCAACTTGACGGTGGTTGGAATTGCCGGACCAGGCGATGCGTTGGCGAATTGGCAAAAAACAAAAAAGACGCTTGAACTGATCCGCCAGGAAGACCCGGACACCACGTTCTGTCTTTCCACGAACGGGCTCCTTTTGCCCGAGCTGGTTGGAGAGTTGGCAGAACTAAACCTTCAGCATGTTACGGTAACGATCAACAGTCTGGATCCCAAGATAGGGGCAAAAATTTATCGGCGTGTAAATGACCACAGTCGTATTTATACCGGAGAAGAAGGGGCAGAACTGCTGATTGCCCGTCAGCTTCAGGGAGTTAAGGAGTTAGTCAATAACGGCGTATTGGTGAAAGTGAACATTGTGATGATGGAAGGAATCAATGATCACGGGATCCCGGAAGTTGTTAGGAAGGTTAAAGAGCTTGGTGCTTTTACGACCAATATTATGCCATTTATACCCGCAGAGGGCAGCAGGATGGCAAACCATCCGCCAACCAATACACACAAAATCATGAATATGAGAAAACAATGCGGAGCGTATCTGCAGCAAATGTCTCATTGCAAACAATGCCGGGCCGATGCCATCGGCCTGTTAGGTCAGGATTGCTCCGCCAAGTTTATTGAAGGACGCCAAAAATGCAGTTACCAAAAAGATGTTGGATAAGCCATGGAGGGGGAGTCTAAATGGCGCATGAAATCGCTGTAATTTTAGACAAATCAGGAAACACGGCCACCCTGAGCGTTCAAGGGAAAGTGGTACTTTTCAGCAGAAAAATGGGGGAGTGGAAGATCTCGCGCGTGCGGGAATTCACACTTTCTGATGTGCAGGGCATGTCGGATCTTCGCTGCAAGATGGACGAACTAAAGGAATTCTTAGGCGATTGCTCAAATTTTGTGGCCTTAAAAATGGAAGGCCTTCCGGGAAGCATTCTGGAAAAAAACCAATGCAATGTTTGGGAGCGGACAGGAGATCCGGCTGATTTTCTGGACGAAATCCGGTTATCCATTGAACAATCCTCAGATGAAGTTGAGAAATCAGGAGAACAGCAAAATAGCTATTCCGTAAATTACGTGGAGAAATCACCCGGGAATTATGTGGTGATTATTAAAGATATTCAAGAGAAGGATCTTGGGATTACTTCAAAACAAGCCCTTCTGCCTTTTCTAAAAAAAGGTGGGTTCAAAACGCTGGAAGCAACCTTCAATCATCTTCCACCGTGGTTAGAACAGGAATTGGTAATGCATAACCTCAAGCAGCAAGTGCTCGAGGAAGGGGAAGGGCTGGTAAAGATATTAATCGATCGCGGTCGTTGAGTGAGGAGGTGGAGTTGATGAACGAACCCGCTGAAATTGCCGTATTCCTTGGAAAAAAAGGAGAAACCACGAAATTCTATGGCAATGGAAAAATCGTGGTTTTCGAGCATGACGGAATCGCGTGGAAAAGAACGCGCGAGAGGGAGTTTTCGCTTCAAGAAGTCCATGGTCAGATCGGTATACGGAAGAAAATGGATGAGATCATAGCATTTTTAGACTCCTGCAAAGTCTTTGTTGGAGCCAGTTTAACGGATATCCCCAATCATTTTTTAGAAAAAAACAAATTCAGTGTCTGGGAATGCGATGGCAGTCCGGATGACTTTTTAGACCAGGTCTTATTCCGGGAAAAGCATAGCGGCAAAAAAAACCGGTACCCCCGGTATATTCGGAAATTTGGAGCCGGTCAGGTCAAAATAATCTTAGAAGATAAACTGCGGACATTACCTGAAAGGAGAAAAAAAGGTGAGGAAGATTGACCTATTTGATACTACATTAAGAGACGGAGAACAATCGCTGGATACGACCATGAGCTGCTCTCAAAAATTAGAAATCGCCAGACAGCTGTCGAAGCTGGGGATTGACATCATTGAAGCAGGTTATCCGGCTTCTTCACCGGGTGATTTTAAGTCAGTTAAAATAATCAGTCAGGAAATCCGGGGATCCATTGTTTGTGGTCTGGCAAGATGTGTACAGAAGGATATCGATTTTTGTGCAGAGGCAATGCAAGATGCAAAAAATTCCCGGATAAACTTAGGATTGGCAGTTTCCCCCATTCATATGGACAAAAAGCTGAGATTAAGACCCGATCAGGTTATAGAAAAAGCGGTCTGGGCAGTTAAATATGCAGGAAAGACTTTCAATGATGTGCAGTTTTTCTTTGAGGATGCATTTCGCAGTGAATTTGGCTTTTTGGTCCGAATAATGGAAAGCGTGATTGAGGCCGGGGCGACAGTCGTCACAATTTCCGATACCGTGGGGGTCGGTATGCCCTGGAAGTGCGGAGAACTCATCCATAAGATTAAAGAAACGGTTAAACATATCGAAAAGGTCCAATTGAGCGTTCATTGCCATAATGATTTAGGTCTGGCTGCTGCAAATTCTTTAACGGCTATAATTGCAGGTGCAGATCAAGTAGAAGGTACGATCAATGGTATTGGAGAGAGGGCTGGAAATGCTTCACTGGAGGAAATCATTACGGCTCTTTTTATGGAACAAAGTTCTGCGGGTATAAGCACGGGCGTTCAGATCAAAGAGATATACGAAACAAGTAAAATGGTATCCAGAATCACGGGGATACCCATTCCCAGATATAAGGCGGTTGTAGGAGAAAATATGTTTTGCCATGCATCGGGCATTCATCAGGACGGGGTGATTAAAGAGAAGATGACCTACGAACCATTCAGTCCTGAAATGATTGGAGCGCCTGCGGGAAAGATCGTTCTTACAGCGAGGTCAGGCCGAAATGCCTTAAAGCATAAATTAAAAGAGCTTGGCATTGAGTATCGCCAAGCAGAATTGGAACAAATCTATGGAGCTTTTATTCAATTGGCAGATAAGAAAAACAGATCGTTAACTGAACATGATCTTATCAGTTTAGTACCTTGTAACCCCTAAAATTGTAATATAATGGTGAGCAGATTTCTTTTAAGACAAGGCGGAGGTTTGAGCCATACCGAGCGTATGGCGATTGACGACAACGCAGTATGAAAAGAAATCCGCCGCCAGGATATATAAGATTTAGGGGTTACATGGTACTAGTCACTTTGTGACGTCTTTTATCTGAAACTTTTTGCTTGCTAAAGCTTTTTACGCAGACATATCAGCTGGGTGTAATCCCATCTGATTTTTTTATAGAAGTCCAACGACGGTGTATTGTTTTTGTCAGCTAACAGCTGTAACCGGCTCGCACCTTTTTCTGCCGCCCATTCTTCGATCGAAGAAATCAGCTGTTTTCCCAGCCCTTTTCCGCGATGTTCCGCATCCACAATCATGTCTTCAATTAAAGCAACCGGCCCGCCCTCGGCAGTAGATACAAGCATTTGACATGTAACCATACCAATGATTTTATTATTCATAGCGGCAACAAGAATACAGCGGTTCGTGCTGTCATTCAGCATCATTTCCAAGCCGCCTCGTTGTTTTAACGCATTGGCTTCAAAATCGTTTTCTATGGAGAATAAGATTGTCAGTAAGCGAATGAGATCTGGGATGTCGGTATCTTCAGCTTTTCTGATTGTGTAGTTTCGTAGCATAATCAAACTTCCTTAGCGTTCAACTTTTCCTTATTATAACATACATTTTACAACAGCCGAAAGCGTCCATCCATTACGGAGACTAACCCGAGCAAAGCTAAATGAGTGTCGCTGCGGTGGTTATAGTGTTTTATTGACAATGTCCGCATTGTCTACTATAGTAACGTTGATAGTTTTATCAAGACACAGATCATAGCAGAGGGTGGAGATTTTTATGCATTCAGCTTCCCAGGACAGAGCGCCTATTTATGAAGCCCTTCAAAAATATAAAGCAATGCGGATCGTACCGTTTGATGTGCCTGGGCACAAACAAGGGAGAGGCAACCCGGAGCTCAGGGAGTTTCTCGGGGAAAGGTGCCTTTCTGTTGATGTCAATGCCATGAAACCTTTAGATAATCTTGGACATCCTGTTTCGGTCATCAAAGAGGCAGAGGAACTTGCTGCGGATGCCTTTGATGCCTACCATGCTTTTTTTATGGTCAATGGAACGACCTCGGCAGTTCAGGCGATGATCATGAGCGTATGCAAACAGGGTGATAAGATCATTATGCCGCGCAATGTTCATAAAAGTGCCATTAATGCACTGATTATCAGTGGAGCCATCCCGGTATATGTGAATCCGGGAGTCAATAATGCGCTCGGCATACCTTTGGGAATGTCGATCAGCGAAGTGAAAAAAGCGATGGAGCAGCATCCCGATGCAAAGGCTATTTTTATTAATAATCCTACCTATTATGGAATATGTTCAGACTTAAAGACCATTACCGAACTTGCTCACCAAAAAGGTATGTTTGTACTGGTTGATGAAGCCCATGGCACCCATTTTTACTTCGGTGAAAACCAACCGCTGAATGCCATGGCTGCAGGGGCAGATATGGCGGCGGTCAGTATGCATAAAACTGGAGGAAGCTTAAGCCAAAGCTCTTTTTTGTTAATTGGCAGCCGTTTAAATATTGGACATGTCCGGCAGATTATTAATCTGACCCAGACGACCAGCGCTTCTTACCTGCTTTTGTCTTCTTTGGATATTTCCAGACGCAATCTTGCGCTTGACGGGAAAAATATCTTTGCCAAAGTAACTTCCCTGGCCAACTATGGACGCGACGAAATTAACAAAATTGGCGGATATTATGCATTCTCGAAAGAACTGATCAATGGAGATTCAATTTTTGATTTTGATACGACCAAGCTTGTCGTACATACCCGGGATATAGGGCTTGCTGGAGTCGAGGTCTACGATATACTTCGGGACAATTACGATATCCAGATCGAATTCGGCGATATTGGAAATATTCTGGCGATTATCTCTGTCGGCGACAGGGCGCTGGCTTTGGAGCGTTTGGTCTCGTCTTTGTCGGAGATCAAAAGGCTTTATATGCGTGATAAGACAGGTATGTTTGATCATGAGTACATTACGCCTGATGTCGTCATGGCTCCGCAGCGCGCGTTTTATTCAGAACAGCATTCCCTGCCTATAAGAAAGAGCGCGGGACAAATCAGCGGGGAGTTTGTGATGGCCTATCCCCCGGGAATTCCAATACTCGCGCCTGGAGAGCGGATCACTGAGGAAATCATTGATTACATTGTCTATGCCAAGAGTAAAGGAAGTTTTCTTACCGGGACGGAAGATATGTTTATTGAAAATATCAGGGTTGTGGGGGAATGAAATATGGAATTATGGTATACGGAACAGCATACCCAAAACGTCCGTTTTACCATCAAAGTCGATGAACAGCTCTATAACGGACAGAGTGAATACCAACGAATTGACGTCTTTAAGTCCAAGGAGTTCGGCACGTTCTTAACGCTGGATGGGCTGATGATGGTTACAGAAAAAGACGAATTTATTTATCATGATATGATTGTGCATGTCCCTATGGCAACGAATCCAGGGATTAAGAACGTCATGGTTATTGGTGCCGGAGATGGCGGCACTGTCAGAGAGCTTACCCGTTATAACGGGATTGAAAACATCGATATGGTGGAAATTGACAAGATGGTGGTCGACGTGTGCCGGGAATATCTGCCTCAGACAGCCAGCAAGCTAGATGACCCCAGGGTGCATCTTTATTTTGAGGACGGACTGAGATTTGTCCGTTCCAAGGAGAACACCTATGACCTTGTGATTGTTGATTCTACCGATCCATTCGGGCCGGGGGAAGGACTCTTTACCAGAGAGTTTTATGGCAACTGCTTTAAAGCCTTAAAAGAAGACGGCATTCTGGTCAATCAGCATGAAAGCCCTTACTATGATGCGTATGCGCAGGCCATGCAAAGGGCCCATAAACGCATTCAGGAATATTTCCCGATTTGTAAGGTATATCAGGCCCATATTCCAACCTATCCTTCGGGCCACTGGTTATTTGGTTTTGCTTCTAAAAAATATGACCCAGTAATGGATGTCAAAGAAGAAACCTGGAATCAACTCGGGATCAAAACAAGGTATTATAATACGGATATCCACAAAGGAAGCTTTGCGCTTCCGACTTATGTGAAGGACCTCTTGACAGATACCGCGGAGTAAAAGCAGAGTGATATCAGTACGTGCACACTTTTCAGTAATGACATATTGCATAAATAATCGCCCTGGAGCTCAAGAGACTTCAGGGCGATTTAATTCTGACACTGTGTTTGGGTAATTCTGTGGACTAAAGACTAACTAAAATATTTTTGGGCCTGTCTGCGTGCCACAATATCCGCGTGCCATGGATGGCACAATCCGAAGAAAGAGCCGCGCTTCGCCATCCAGGCTCCGCTCGTCGCGGAACTGTGATACGCAGACTGATCAGAGGGTTATTCAAGCAGGTCTGCATGTCAGAATACAGCTCGTTATTTGTGTAGTAACTTTAAGAACTTTTACTAGACAGCGATTCCAAAACAAGGTTAACTTCAAAAAAACTTTCATAAACTCCAGATTAGGTCTTCGTAATGGATGGCCAGCGCCAAGCGGAGCATGGATTGCGGAGCGCGGCTGTTTGTGCCAGGGAGGGCACAAGAGCCGAAAGCGGCCATCCATTACGGAGACTAGCCCGAGCAAAGCTATCATTGTTCTCAACGGGATATAGAAATCGGTCTGCTAGGCATTTAAATGCTTCTGTAAAGTTTCGATATGGTGATACTCATCGCTTAAATTCTTTTGGATTACAGCGAGTGTTTCGGGCTCCCATTTCGCTGAATTGATGATTTTCTGATAGTCGGTCACGGCTTTTTGTTCTGTCCAGATCCCGGCATTCAGCATTGATTTTTCTCCCCGCAGGCGGCTGAAAAGACCAATGAACTTCCGACAAGCCAGAATAACCACCGTAAAGGGCTTGGGCTCCAGCCATATTCATAAAGTTTGATCTGATAATCCTGGACATGGGTCATCTCATTGGCCATGGCCTGAATGATCAATGATAGATCAATTATATCGGCTGGAAAAGTAAGGTACAAGAACCATCCTTTGATAATTTTCTGGTTTTAATTAATAAGCATTTAAGTTATGATGTAAATGGAAATAGTATAAAGGTCCTAGGAGAAAAGGCCAAAGTCCCGGATAAATAGCCTATTAGTCCTATTGGCCCGAATGGTTCGAAGAATCGAGCCAGATCAGTTATTAAATACTTCGTATTTTTAACACAATCACGACAAATTTTATCTAAAATATTCCAGAAACGATCAAAAAAAAATAAAGGATATAAAATTTTTTTCAAGAATTAATCAATTAAAATATTTCCACAAAAAATAAAAAATGGGATAAAAAGGAATTATGGACGAGATCAATCGGTATAAGGATAATTGGAGACGAAAACTTTTTTTGTATAATGCCTGTATAATCGGAGCTTTTGTTATTGTCTATTTGTTTATTGGGGATAATGATAAGCTGTTTTTTTGGCTGCCAATCATTATTATTTTGTTTATATTCTCCTTTACTTTAAATGTGGGGATGCATAAGGAGATTCATAAAAAACGAATGATAGAAAATGCCTTGAAGCAAAGTGAAGCGTTGTACCGTGGGGTAATAAATAATGCAGCCGCAGGAATTGCCTTGCTGAACCAGGATGGGCATTATCATTACGTAAATGCGACCCTGTGCCGGATGACTGGTTTCTCACAGGAAGAGTTAATAAGGTTAACCTTTTTTGATTCGATTGTGCCTGAGGACCGGCAGGAGAGCATCATACATTGCAGGGAAGTATGGGAAGGCAAAGACGCGTGGAAGAAATGTGAGAAACAATTCCGATGCAAAGACGGACAGTCTTTATGGGCGGAAATCAATTTATCCACAGTTCGTGACAGCGAAGATAATGTTATTCATCTAATCATGATTGTTCTGGACATTACGGTCAGGAAAAAGTTGGAGAAGGAATTGCTGCACCAGGCAACCACAGACTTCCTGACGGGCATTGACAACAGGCTTGCTTTTATGCAAAAAGCGCAGGAAGAATTTTCGCGCTCGGAGAGATATAAGCGGAATTTTACGATGCTTTTGATTGATATTGATAAATTTAAAAGTGTGAATGATCAGTATGGACATCTGGTCGGTGATCGGGTGCTAAAAGAGGTCGTCAAAGCTTTTAAGCTGGTTTTGCGCGATATGGATATCCTGGCCCGGATCGGGGGAGAGGAATTCGCGGTAATTCCAGTAGAATCCGACCTTATAATGGCCCAAGCTGTAGCCGAGAGAATCCAGCAGAAAGTCCTTGATGTCGTCATAGAAATGGAAAATACAGAAAAGATCCAGGTTTCTGTCAGCATCGGAATTGCTGAAAAGAAAGAACTGGACCTCGGTGTTGATAATATATTCAAAAGAGCGGATGATGCACTTTATGAGGCTAAAAACACAGGCCGGAACAGGATTGTCGTAGGAAACGAATTAGTTGAAGATATGGGAGTTTGTTATGGTGATCCATGATATAACGATCCCGCTTTTTCCGGGAATGGTTTCTTATCCCGGGGATCCGCCGTTTCAATCAGAACCGGTGTATTCCCTAGACAAGGATGGATATCGTCTTTCGATGCTTTCGATGGGCTCCCATTGTGGAACCCATCTTGATGCGCCGTCTCATTGCCTAACAGGAGGAGGATCTGTTGACAGGATTCCTCTGGAGTTGCTTATCGGAGCGGCCAGGGTAATTGAAGTGGCGGCTGCGGGGAGTATCCTGCCTGACCATCTGATCCCCAAAGGAATCCGAGAAGGGGAAAGGATCTTATTCAAAACCCGGAACTCAGGCCTTTTAAAGGACAATGCGTTTCAGCCGGAGTATACATATCTTTCTTCCGAAGCCGCTGAATACCTTGCAGCCAAAAAAGTACAATTGGTTGGGATCGATTACTTGTCCATTGATGATTCTACGAGCAGCGCTTATTCAAGTCATACCATTCTGCTTTCCGGAAACAGTGCAGTATTAGAAGGACTAGACTTATCGGAAGTTAATGAGGGAGATTACTTTCTTGTTGCACTGCCTCTAAAAATAAGAGACTGCGACGGCAGTCCCGTAAGAGCGGTTTTAATTGAAGGAATGAATCCATAAACAATCAATCAGGGAGAAAGATGTTCGAGCCCCTGGGTCAGTATCCGATAAACATGATCGTCACTCAAAGAATAAATACTTGTCTTACCGGCCCGGCGTACCTTGACCAATTTGTATTGCCGGAGAATCCTCAATTGGTGGGAGACGGCCGACTGGCTCATACCTAAAATTTCTGCCAGTTCATTTACATAGAGCTCATGATCCAATAATGCAAAAAGGATACGTATTCTGGAGAAATCCGCAAATACCTTATAGAAGTCTGCCAGTTCCATCGATAATTCTATACCTGGAATGTGTTTCTGGGGCTGTTCCGGGACAGGGGCGTGAAATACCGACATTTTGGCCGCCTCCTAAAGCAAAATAAATGAGTGATGTACATATGCGCATATATGCATATGTACATATTTATAATACTAAGTGTTGTAGGGACTGTCAATACCTTTGAGGCAAAAGTCATTTGAATCTTCCAGGTTTGAATATACTGTTGAAGCTATCCCTGAACTGCGTAAACAGCAGCCCTCCGAGGAAGATCAGCCCAGCAAATCCGATCAAAGGATATATGGCAGAGACTGCCGCGGAAAAACCGTACTGGGCAGCGATAATTGCACCGATGGAAGCAAGGGTAGCACCAAGAATCCTTTGCTTGTTATCGTAAGCAATCCTGGCTGTAAAGCCGTAGAGAATACTTACGGCAGTTGTATAGATTTCCAGAAGCAAAATTAGCCCGTAAGCATACCCTACCAGTGGATTCAGTCTGGTAGCGAGAAATACCATGGGAACCTGAAAAGGAAGAATTTCCGGAGACCCGCAGATAATTGCCAGATTAATTGCCAGAATCCCGGCACCCAGGCCTAGACCACCCAGCAGGCCACCCCAAACAAGACTCTTTTCACTCCGGCCTTCCACACCTAAAGGGGACAGGATAGCTACAGAAAGTACAATATTATAAGAAACATAGAGTATAGCTGCCGTGGACCAATGGGTTGCTGTCGGAGATTCTAACGATCCAAGCAGTGCAATTTTGGATGGCGTGATTGGATCGAGGACAATCGAGATTATAGCAACACTGAAGACGGCAAGAAGCAGAAAAGGTACAACCAAACCAATGGCGCGTATGACGTTTCTGACCCCGGAAATGACGGTGAGAAACGCAAGCAGAATAACGGTAATACTGCCCAGAAGCGGGGAAAAGCCAAGCTGCTCTTCAACGACAGCTCCGGATCCCGCAGCCATGACGATCAGGACACCCAAGAAGCTTAAGGTAATAAACCAATCCATTAAAATCCCAAGAGGCTTCCCAAATGTGAATCTGACCAGTTCCAGGTGCGAATCGGCATTTTGTTCTCTGGATATCCGCATGATGAGAATCCCAAAATAACAAAATAAGACAGTGCACACGGCGATACCGGCAAAACCTTTTGTTCCAAATACAGTAAAGAATTGGAGAACCTCCTGTCCGGTCGCAAACCCTGCTCCGACAATTGTTCCGATGAAGGCGGCTGCAATTGAAACTGTGGAAAACTGTTTTGTATTTTTCATACTTCACCTGCTTTCCCTCTGAACATAGGGTTCTAGGAACAATATCCTTAAAGATTATTATGTTAAATATCTCTGGAAATGAACTTCAACGCATGCAGAATAGGTAATAATGGTGTAGAATAATATAGGCACAAAGGAATTAGTTTGAATGCTTATGGGGGGTAAAAATGTCACCGGAAAAGAAAAAAATATATGCTGTCATCATCATTGCTGTTTTTTGCCTGATTATTGTCACGGGGATAGGAAATTTCCGAGCCAAACAGCTCGCACTAGATTTGGCAGGCCAACGGGTCAGCAACACGCTTACTCTGGCCGTGGCTGATTTTGATAACGAAAGGCTGCAGGAGCTTATTCAAACGCAGAATCAGCAGAATGCTTATTACGGAGAACTTCGGGCGAAGCTGATGCAGTTAAAGACAGAGCACCAGCTCGAAAATATTTACATGTTGTACAAGGATGAGCAGAATAAGGCCTGGTTTTACGTTGTTGATGCGAGGGTCGAGGATGACCCGGCACATTTGTCTTTGGGACAATTGGAGAACAACGCCTCGTCGGCAGTAGAGAACACGCTGAAGGGCAAAGTTGTCCAGGGAGAATATCACACGACTTCACTGGGGACATTCGTATCGAGTTACCAGGAAGTGAAGGATGCCGGAAAGACATATGCTGTTCTGGCAGGGGATATCGATGTTAAGAATGTGACAGAATTCCTGTACTTAACCAGATATGTACAATTCGGGATCATGGCAGTTAGTTTGCTGCTGATTGGCCTTATCGTTTATTTAAGCGGCAGAAAAAATATCAATTAGACAAGAAACAATGTAATTCTAACCAATATAAGAATATATAAGAATAGATAAGAATAAGAAAATTCCTTACCGGAAATATTAGGAAGGATGATGCATATATTTCCAGGGGGGGATTTTTCTTTTGAATGATTATTATTTAGAAGTTGGAACTTCTGATTATAAAGAAGAGCTTTCTCAAGCAGTGCACGATTTGTACCATAAAGACGGGCTGCCGATTGAAATATCTGAAGTCTGCCGTGAGCCAAACTATCTGGTCAGCTTCATTTATGCCAATTTGAAGGGGAAAAATGTCCGGAATGAGCTTACCGTCAAAATCGTTCAGTACTATATTGCCCATGCGCTGGGAAGCGTTGTTCTTCAGGGATGGGAAGAACGTTTTATCAGAAAAAAATTAAAAAATGACTACAACATGTTCGGGAGCGAAATGGACGAGGCTTATCCCAAGGTTGCCGGATATCTGAATGACCAGGCAGAGACTGGTTTTCTTCGGCTTAGAAACAGAATCCTGGTAAAGTCCATTCTGGAATTTTTGAATGACCATCAAAGAATTGATCTGGAAGGATTTATGAATTTCAGATCGGGTCAATATAAGAGAGAATTAAAGAAACAGATTGCGCGTGCTGTGAATGTTTATGCCCTCCAGCAGGAGCATGAAAGCTTTGTACGACTCCTGAAAAGATTTTTTGAATCCCAGCGGGATAACAAAAATACGATGCATATGGTCATTAATCACAAAGATGAAGTGGCATTTTACGATGACAACCATTCCGTTCTGATAAATTCCAGTGCTGAAAGCGAAGATCACCCCATCAGTGTTTTGCTGAAACGCTCTCCGAATCGCCTGATTGTTCATGTTGCAGCAGAAAAACAGTCCGGAATCGCCCGGATCGTTCAGGAAGTTTTTGGTGATAAGATGACCTATTGCCGGGGATGCAGCCTGTGTAAAGAGAACTGATTGACAACATACTTTAAGTGGTATAATCTAAGACTATATATAAGGAATAATGAAGGCACGATGAAGAGGACAGTATCCTAATCGTTCGCATTTAGAGAGAAATGCCCTGGGCTGTGAGCATTTTTGCGATATTTGGGAAAAGACCGCCTCCGAGTTCCTCGCCGAACATGATTTGCGTAGGCTGGACGTTTATCCGCGTTAAGGATGCCAAGGAAAATTAGCTGCCGGTATAGTAGGCGGTCATATTTTTGAATTTGGGTGGAACCACGGGTTTCTATCGCTCTCGTCCCATAGGAAGGACGGGAGCTTTTTAGTATTAATACCAAAGAAGTTTGAATGGATGAATCATGAATAAAAACAAGGAGTGATAGGATCATGTTAAATGTAACCTTAAAGGATGGTTCGGTTCGTCAAGTGGAACAGGGTTCAACTGTTCTGGAATTGGCTGCTTCTATTTCTCAGGGTCTGGCCAGGGTCGCGGTTGCAGGCAAGGTGGACGGGGAGGTCAAAGACCTCTCGTTTCCGATAGAAGATCACGCTAACGTAGAAATACTTACGCTTGATAATGAAGAGGGACTGGAAGTAATGCGCCATTCTGCTTCTCACCTTTTGGCTCAGGCTGTGAAGAATCTTTTCCCGGGAACCATTCTGGGTATCGGTCCCGCGATTGCGAATGGTTTTTACTATGACTTTGACTCTGAATACACGTTCACCCCCGAGGATTTAGGCAAGATTGAAGAGGAGATGCGCAAACTGGCGAAGAATGATTATAAGTTTGAACGCCGTGAGGTTGCGCGCGAAGAAGCGATTGACTATTTCCAAAATAAAGGGGAAAAATATAAAGTAGAACTCATCAACGACCTTCCTGAAGACGTCGGAATATCGATGTACACGCAGGGGGATTTTACAGACCTCTGTGCCGGACCGCATGTTCCCGGAACAAAGGTATTGAAGGCCTTCAAATTGCAGAGCCTGGCTGGTGCATACTGGCGCGGCAGTGAGAAAAACAAAATGCTTCAGAGAATCTACGGTTTAGCTTTTGCCAAGACCTCTGATCTTGATGATTATTTATTTAAGCTTGAAGAAGCCAAAAGGCGTGACCACCGGAAGCTTGGGATGGAGCTTGACCTTTTCAGTCTGCACGATGAAGGTCCCGGCTTCCCGTTCTTTCATCCGAAGGGTATGGTCTTAAGGAATACGCTGGAAGATTTCTGGCGCAGAGAGCACCAGAAGAGAGGCTATGTCGAGATCAGAACGCCTATCATCTTGAATACAGCTCTCTGGCAGCAGTCCGGGCACTGGGATCATTATAAGGAAAACATGTATTTTACGAAAATAGACAATGAGGACTATGCCGTTAAACCGATGAACTGTCCGGGTGGCATGATTATGTACAAAACTAAACTGCGCAGCTACCGGGACTTGCCGATCCGCTGCGGAGAACTAGGTCTTGTGCACAGGCATGAACTATCGGGTGCTCTTCATGGTTTGTTGAGAGTAAGAAACTTTACGCAGGATGATGCCCATATTTTTATGCTGCCGTCCCAGATCAAAGATGAGATCATTGGTGTCATTAATTTAGTTGATTATTTTTATAAGATATTTGGTTTTGCGTACCATGTTGAGCTTTCCACCCGGCCGGAGGATTCCATGGGTTCAGATCAGGATTGGGAAATGGCGACAAATGCGCTGAAGGAAGCGTTGGAAGCCAAAGGGATGGATTACAAAATTAATCCTGGTGATGGAGCCTTCTACGGACCGAAAATTGATTTTCACCTGAAGGATTGTCTCGACAGAACTTGGCAGTGCGGAACCATCCAGTTGGATTTCCAGATGCCGGAACGGTTCGACCTAACCTACATTGGGGAAGACGGGGATAAACACCGTCCTGTCATGATTCACAGGGTCGTTTACGGCAGCATTGAGCGTTTTATTGCACTTCTGACCGAGCAGTACGCCGGTGCTTTCCCTGTTTGGCTTTCGCCTGAGCAGGTGCGCATTCTGCCGATCAGTGACAAGCACAGCGCCTATGCTGAAAAAGTTAAGGGACTGCTTATGGACCGGGATATCCGCGCCGCGCTTGATGAACGCCGGGAGAAAATCAACTATAAGATCAGGGAAGTACAGACCGATAAAATACCTTTTGCTTTGGTCGTCGGCGATAAAGAAGCCGAAGAGGGTACGGTATCCGTCCGCCGTTATGGAGAACAGAAGACCAACGTCATGGAATTGGAAGATTTTATTTCCTTGATTCTGGACGAAATAAACACCAAAAAAATTCCTGCAGGCAATCAGGCTTGAACACTGGATTGACCAGCGGAAAACAATACAAATTCCGGAGAGTGGTGGGTTAAACTTGACTGAGAAAAAGAATTGGAATGAGTTGAAGTCAGGAGAGTCTTTGGTCGCATTTTTCCTGATTCGCAGGGTTGAAACGAAGACTACGGCTGGCGGAAACCGGTATCTTGATATCGTCTTAGGTGACGCCGGCGGGGAAATAACCGCAAGGATGTGGGACTGCAAGCAGGAAGATGAAGCACTGTATCAAAGCAATATGCTTGTAAAGATCAAAGGCAGTATGGCGGAATGGCAAGGCAAGAAACAAGTTAAGATCGATAAAATCCGTGCAGTTGTTGAGGACGATCAAGTTGACATTCAAGCGTTTATACCTGTCGCACCGTATAGTCCAGAAGCAATGTACGCTGAGCTTCTGCAATACCTCGCCGGGATGGAGAATGTCAAACTAAGAGAAACAGTCCAGCTTCTCCTGACAGAAGCCGGAGAGAAACTGCTTATTCATCCGGCTGCTGTGCAGAATCATCATGCCTTAAGGTCGGGACTGCTGTATCATACGCTGACGATGCTTAAAGCTGGAGAAAAACTAGCGGATGTCTATACTTTCCTGGATAAAGATCTTCTTTATGCCGGGATCATGCTGCACGATGTTGCCAAGCTTGATGAAATTGATGCCAATGCCCTGGGGATCGCTACGGAATATACAGTTGAGGGGCAGCTGCTAGGCCATATTGTTCAAGGAATCAAGAAAATTGAAAAGGCTGCAGGCAAGGCGGGTCTCGATGAGGAGACCAGTCTCCTTCTTCAGCATATGCTGCTTTCGCACCATTATGAGCCGGAATATGGCAGTCCCAAGAGACCGATGTTTCCAGAGGCAGAAATCCTTCATTATCTGGATATCATTGACGCCAGGATGTTTGATATGCAAAAAGCCCTGAATGAAACCGAGCCTGGGAATTTTTCCGATAAACTTTGGACACTGAATAACAGAAGGCTATACAAGAGGTGAAAAAATGTTAAAAAGGAATGCAGTGAAAATATGGGGAAAAATGCTTTGTTTGCTTGTTATAGCCTTACTGTTGCTGACTGGCTGCGGGATTCTGGGCGGAGGCGGTCAGGACGTACCTTCGGATGACTCGGGAAACTACGCGATCAAGGTCGGACTGATTACCGGCCAGGATGGAATCGAGGATATTTATTCTGAAAAAGCCTGGGAAGGACTGCAAAAGGCACAACAGGAACTAAACGCCGGGATCGGCTATGCTAAGGTCAAAAATGATAAAGACTATCCGTCAGGACTTGCCGAGCTTAAATCCCAGAACTGTCAGGTCATATTTACCATAGGTTCTGCTGCCGTTCCGGCAGCTCTGGAAGCGGCAGAAAAAAACCCTAAAATTACCTATGTCTGTCTGGACAGCACCATCGAGGGAACCATACCTGATAATATTCTGGCCGTGTCTTATAGAGTAGAGGAAGCTGCTTTTCTGGCAGGGTATCTGGCGGCCAAAATGACGGAAACAAATGTCGTTGGTTTTATCTCAGGGGACAATAAAGAAGCAGCACAGCCTTACTTTTATGGTTTCAAGAGCGGAGTACGGTTCGTCAATCCCAACTGTGAGCTTTTGAAAGGAAATGCCGCCACTTTCACCAATAAGGTCAGGGTCCAAGAAATGGCGGAAGCCATGGTCAATTCTGATGCCGATGTTATTTTTCATAGCGCAGGTCTGGCAGGAAAAGCAATGATTGAAGTCATGCAGGAAAAAGGCAAGTATGCCATAGGTGCTGACATCGATCAAAATAGTCTGGCACCTAAGACTGTCCTTACTTCAGTCATCAAAGAAAACGGCGAGGTCGCTTACAGCATCATCAAACAAATTGAAGAAAACACCTTGGCGTCCGGTAAAAATGTATCGTATGGCTTAGCAGAGGGTGCCGTTGGTTTGGCAGAGACAACTGAATCTATGGTTTCGGAAGAAACCTATACCAAAATAAATGAATATAAACAAAAAATGATTGACGGAAAGATCACGGTTCCGGCCAATGAAAATGAAACATTTAAAATCACATATTAGATGATGTCAATAGTCTGCGATAATGTCACCCTGATAGGGTGATAACTGTGCAGCAGAAATGTCATCCCTAAGTTTCTTGGAATAGAAAATTTCGGTATAGCCAAACCAAGGGGAATTAGTTTTGTTTTTAGGTTTAATTAAAGTCTCAGAAGGTAGGCAATTAGTAGAGTTGTCCGGCTGAGAGATATGTATTATACTTTCCTTAGGCTGAGTATTAAGCGGTTCTGGTTTAATCACAAGGCCCTTGAAAAGAACCTGCATTCCGATATGTTTACTGGTTGCTACAGTAATCGTGTCATGAGGGGATGCAGGGATTTCTTTATTATCCTTAGAAATTGGCAACCGGTATTTCTGACCTCTATAAGAAAAGGAAAGGCCTGAATCAAGCTTTCTTGTTTCATGTATAGCAAAGGTTAACTGAAATGCAGCCAAATCCTGTTTGGGCAAATAGGCCTTTTCCATGCTGGCAGCCTGGACGGAGAATTTGCGGTTGTAATAGGGAATATATTGCCTCAGGAATTCATTAGCCTGTTCAATTGAATTAATGCCTTTACGCTTCATATCTTTAGGCAAACGATCCTGCAAAGTTTCCCAGAGCCTTTCAATCCCCCCTTTAGCTTGTGCAGACTTGGCAATGATAAGTAGAATTTTGGTTTCTCTGAGAGCTCTTGCGAAGTGGGGTTGACGCTCGACTTTACCAGTTAGTTCTTCATCTAGTGTCAGTTTCTTTTTTGTTTTACTGTCATAAGCAAAGACTGTTCTACCATCGGTGTAAATTTCCCTTGGCAAATGGCCGTCTTGATTCATCTGAAACATCAACTCACAATACCCTTCAAAGGTTTCTTCCTTTTCGAAATGAAGAGCTAGAATACGACCTGTGGCATCATCTACAGCACCATGAAGGTGCAGGTAGGAGTCATTGCCCAGCCAATCATAACTGGAAGCATCCATCTGAACGAGTTCTCCTTCACGTTTACGGGCATTTCTTGACCGATGTTTCTTCGGTCTTCGTTTGGCCTTTGGGGATCGAATACCACTGGCTTTTAGATGTCTTGAAACAGTGCTGACAGAGACAAATATCCCCTTGTCTTCAGCGAGAACATCGGTAGCATGGCAAAAGTTATAGTTGATCAATTCCTTTTCGTAAATCTCAATGATGTTCAAGGCTAACTTTGGATCTAAGGCATTAGCAGGCTTACGTCCTCTGTTTTTATGCAGAATGCTCATGACCCCATTGGCGGTGGCCTCCACTTTCAACCGCTGTACTTGTCTGACGCTGAGATTTAGAAGCCCTGCTGCTTGTTTGTTTAATAAATGGCCTGCCAATAATTCTTCGATAATGGTTACTTTTCTTGCTTCTTGCTTGCTCATTTCTAATTTCATTCTCCCATTATATCTGTTTTGTGAGGGGATGACATTTTCCTTGAAGAATTATACTATGACATTATCGCAGATCAACAACAAATCACATATTAGATGATTGACATTGAACGCTAAACTATGTATAATACTTATGCCAAGTAGAAGCCATCCGCTTCTCACCTCATGACATAATGCCGATGAGGTCCTAGTGAGTTTTCCAGTATGGTTATGCTCATTTTGTATGATGAAGACGGGTGGAATACCGTCTTTATTTTTTTATACTCTTTGGCTCGTTGTAAGCAAAAAATTGGAGGTGATTCGCTATTAACAAAGATTTACGGATTAATGAAGAAATCCGGGCTCGGGAAGTTCGATTAGTAGGTGAAGAAGGAGAACAACTCGGGATCATTCCTATTAAAGATGCCTTGAGCGTCGCTGCTGAAAAAGCGCTTGATTTAGTGGAGATTGCTCCTGCTGCCAAACCACCGGTTTGTAAGGTGATGGATTATGGGAAATATAAATATGAACAGGCGAAGCGTGATAAAGAAGCCCGTAAGAAGCAGAAGGTTGTTGAAATTAAAGAAGTCAAGCTCCGCCCGAATATTGAAGACCATGATTTTATGACCAAAGCGCGCAATGCCCAGCGCTTTTTAGGCGATGGCGATAAAGTAAAAGTTACCATCATGTTTAGAGGACGGGAGATAACACACCCAGACCATGGTAAAGTATTGTGTTTACGAATGGCTGAATTTCTTAGTGAAGAAGCTCTTGTCGAGCGTGAACCCAAAGTCGAAGGTCGCAATATGGTTATGATTTTAGCTCCTTCCGCACACAAACACGATTAAAATGAAAAGGGGGTTATCATAAATGCCTAAAATGAAAACACATCGTGGAGCTGCCAAACGTTTTAAGAAAACTGCTACCGGCAAAATTGTTTGTTATCATGCATATAAAAGCCATATCTTGGAGAAGAAGTCACCAAAGCGTAAACGGAATCTTCGTAAAGCGGCGGTTATGCATAGTACCGATGCGAAACGTATTGCTCGCCTGATCGCTTATGTTAAATAAGAATATCACTTAAAGGAGGTCTTTAAAAATGGCCCGTGTAAAAAGAGGCGTCAGAGCACATGAACGCCATAAAAAAATATTAAAATTAGCCAGAGGATATAGAGGACGTAAGAGCAAACTTTTCAGAATGGCCAAACAGCAAGTCGTTAAATCGATGGCGTATGCTTATGTTCACCGCAAACAGAGAAGACGCGATTTTCGGAAACTGTGGATCACCAGGATTAATGCAGCTGCCCGAATGAATAACATTACGTATAACCGGCTGATGTACGGTCTGAAGCTGGCCAATGTCAATATCAACCGCAAAATGCTGGCCGATTTGGCAGTTAATGATGCTGCAGCTTTTACGAAGCTTGTAGAAGTTGCCCAAAGCAAACTCGACAACACCAATGCAAAAGCTCAGGCGAATGCTTAAGTCAAGAATATCTATGATGAACTTGGAGTTCGGTCTTTTCAGGACCGGACTCTTGCTCTATGTGCAGCAAGGACGACGGCATAGGATGCGCCTAGTATATTGATCTTTAACAAATATAATTATTGGGGTCTGGTCTGCGACCTAATATGGGGTAATCAGACTCAGGCTTGAATGAAATTATTTGAGCAATCCGGGAGGATTATCATGATCGTTTCTTTGCAAAATGAACAGGTCAAGCATGTGGTATCCCTGCATGATAAAAAAGGCCGTAAAGAATATAGGGAATTCCTTGTAGAAGGCAAACGTTTTGTACAGGAAGCTATTCTTAGGCAAGCGCAGCTTAAGAAGGTTTATTATACGGCCCAGGACGCAGCGGCGGAACCATCAGATCCGCAGTACTCCTTAAATATTTCCGGACTGGTGACGGAGATACGAGCGCTGGGAATAGAAGCTGAAGAGGTGTCTGAAGCGGTGATGCGCAAAATGAGCGCTACAGAAGCCCCTCAGGGTATCCTCGGAATAATCCGGAAAAACGAATTTGACTGGCAGGATATCAAGGTTCGGAAGGATACCATTCTTCTTGTCGTTGACGGAATCCAGGATCCGGGTAATTTGGGCACGATTTTAAGAACTGCCCTGGCTGCAGATGTCAAGCAAATCATTTTGACAAAAAAAACGGTGGATCTTTATAATCCCAAAGTTCTGCGCAGCAGTATGGGCTCCGTTTTTTCTGAGGTGATTTTGGCGGATAAAACGCCTGAAGAAATAGCAATTTTTTGCAGACAAAAAGAATGTTCCATGGTCGTATCCACCATGGGTGGAACTTCCATATTTAAGACGAACATTCGTGAAGACTATCCTTTGGCATTAATTATGGGAAATGAAGCAACAGGGCCGTCAGCTTTTTTTATGGAAAAGGCCGCTAAGCACTATTCCATTCCAATGTTTAACAATGTTGAATCGTTGAATGCGTCAATGGCTGCCGGAATATTCCTTTATGAAATGCGAAGACAGGGACAATTCTTGTAAACCATGATTGAAAATGATATAATTCTGATCAGGCAAAGAAAACAGTTACTTTGCTTTCCGGACCAAAGCCGAGGAAAGGTGGGCTCAAAATGTCAGCGCCTGATTATTTTTGGAAAGCCTTCGAGGCAACCGGTTCTCCCCAAATATATCTTTTGTACAAGAACAACGACAAATTGAGAAGTGACAATGAACGGAACAAAAGGCAGGCAGGCCTCTAAAGGGAGGACCGACTCAGACTGAAAGTCGGCCAGGCAGGCAGCTACCTCAACATGGGAGTCTTGAGGTTGAAGTTCATTCCGGGAGTTATATCGGTTGGCAGCCGTTACCAGCTTATTAAGTGTGAACTGTGATTTGACGCATGGTCAAAAAAGGGTGGTACCACGGGAATACGAACTCTCGTCCCTAGTCGGACGAGGGTTTATTGTTTTTTTACATAATTAATTGCTGAAAGGGTGACCGCGATGCGAGAAGAAATTCAAAAAATTAAAGAAGATACACTGGGGCAACTGACCAAGCTGACTTCGTCGGAAGAGCTTCAGGAGCTAAAAGTCCGCGTGATGGGCAAAAAGGGATCCCTCACATCCTTGCTAAAGCAGATGGGTCAGCTCAGCGCGGAAGAGCGTCCCAAAATGGGGCAGATCGTTAACGAACTGCGCACGCAGCTTGAAGATGCCTGGGACAAAAAATGGAGGGAATTTGAAAAGAATGCTTTGGAAAGCAGACTAAGGGAAGAACGGATCGATATCAGTCTGCCGGGGTATTCTTTACCTCAAGGACACCAGCATCCTTTAAGCAAAGTGATTGAGGAAATTGAAGATATTTTTATGGGCATGGGTTTTACCATTGCTGAGGGACCAGAAATAGAAACGGATTACTATAACTTTGAAGCGCTGAACCTGCCGAAAGACCATCCGGCCAGGGATATGCAGGATACGTTTTTTATCACCGAGGATATTCTGCTTCGGACGCAGACCTCGCCGGTCCAGATCAGAACCATGGAAAAACAAAGACCCCAGCTTCCGGTCAAGATCATTGCGCCAGGTAAAGTCTTCCGCAACGATGATGATGCAACCCACTCGCCGATGTTCCATCAGGTAGAGGGGCTGCTGGTCGATAAGGGAGTCAGAATGTCCGATCTCAAAGGACTGCTTCTGTATTTCTCCAGACAAATGTTTGGCGAATCCCGCGAAATCCGCTTGAGGCCGAGCTTCTTCCCATTTACGGAGCCCAGTGCTGAAGTTGATGTATCCTGCATGCTTTGTGGTGGTGCAGGTTGCAGGCTGTGCAAAGGGACCGGCTGGATTGAAATCTTGGGGGCCGGAATGGTTCATCCGCATGTGCTGGAGATGGGAGGCTATGATCCTAAGGAAGTAACAGGCTTTGCTTTCGGCATGGGCGTAGAACGGATTGCAATGCTGAAATACGGCATTGAAGATATGCGGCTGCTTTTTGATAATGATATCCGCTTCCTGGAGCAGTTCTAAAATAGATCGAGTGATTACAGATAGATTGTTTTGATTGATCCTATAACATGTTAATGTATGGAGGATACTCTGATGAGAGTAAGTATGGAATGGCTAAAACAATACCTCGAGCTTCGTCTCAGTCCTGAAGAACTGGCAGAAGTCCTGACCGGGGGCGGGATTGAAGTTGAAGGGGTAGAATGCTTGAATAAAGGCTTTGCAGAAGTCTATATTGGTGAAATTCTGGATATCCAGCCCCATCCCGATGCCCAAAAACTGCAAGTATGCCGTTTGAATACCGGCAGGGAAGTACTGACCATTGTTACGGGTGCCTCGAATGTCCTTGTCGGGGATAAAGTACCGGTAGCCGTTCCGGGAGCGGTGCTTCCAGGGGGTAAAGAGATTCAGCCGGTCGATATGAGAGGCGTAAAATCGTATGGGATGCTTTGTTCCGACAAGGAACTCGAAATCGAAGCTGTCGGTCAGGAACGCAGTAAAGGCGGGATCCTGATCCTGTCTCCTGACGCGCCTGTCGGTGAGAGCCTGGAAACATATCTCGGTTTGCAGGACAGCGTCCTGGAACTGGAACTTTACCCTAACCGGCCGGATTGTCTGGCGATGGTCAATGTTGCGAGAGAAGCCGGGACGTTGCTCGGGAAAAAGCCTGTTTTGCCGGAATGGGCCCGGGAGGAAATGCCTTCCTGGCCGGAAGATGTCAGGCAGAAGGTTGAAATTGAAGATCCGGAACTTTCCTGGCGTTATTCGGCCCTGCTGGTGGATGATGTCGTCATTCAACCCTCGCCGCTTTGGATGCAGAATCGGCTCCGGGCTGCCGGAGTCCGTCCGATCAATAATATTGTCGATATTACCAACTACTGCATGCTGGAAATGGGACAGCCGCTTCATGCGTTCGACCGGGATAAACTTCAGGGTACGGTCAGAGTCCGCAAAGCCAGACAAGGTGAAACCATGGTCAGCCTGGACGGCATCGAAAGAAGATTGGAACCCGATATGCTGGTTATTGCCGACGATAACGGGCCGCAGGCCATTGCCGGTGTCATGGGCGGTCTGGAAAGCGAAGTGACCGGCAAGACCTGCAGGATCCTGTTTGAATCAGCACATTTCCTCGGTTCGAGTGTCCGGCGTACCAGCAGAAAGCTGGGACTCCGTTCGGAGTCTTCCAGCCGTTTTGAAAAAGGCGTTAATCCTTACTGGACAGTCCCAACCCTGGGCAGAGTGGCAGAATTGCTGCTGGAACTCGAGGCAGGTGTACCGATGTCCTTTACGGAAAAAGTCTGTGCGCTTCCGCCCAAGGTTCGGATCGAAATAGCGGTTTCCACGGTCAATCAGGTACTGGGTGTGGAATATACGGATCAGGAAATTGAAAAGGTGTTTGAAGCTCTTGATTTTGAATATCTTAAATTGCCAGACTGCCGGTACAGTGTTGAAATTCCTTCTTACAGGCAGGACCTTAAAATTGAAGTTGACTTGATTGAAGAGATTGCCCGCATCATAGGCTATGATAAGATTCCTACCACCCTGCCGCAGGGCAGCCAAACGCAAGGGTGCAGGACACCTGAACAGGTTTTCCGGCGCAAACTGCGTAAAATCCTGATCAAAGCCGGGATGAACGAGGTTATTTCCTACTCTTTCAGCAATAAAGAAATGGATGATCAATGGGGGTCAGAAGGCCGGAATATCCCACTCTTAAATCCATTAAGGGAAGAATTAGGAACGATGAGGACGTCACTTCTGCCTGGGCTATTGGAGATTGCGTCCAGAAATACCGCCAGACGCAACACGGATCTGCTGCTGTTTGAAATCGGCAATGTCTATTTGCCAAAAGAGCTGCCGTTAAAGAAGCTGCCCGATGAGGTTTCCCGGATTGCCGGCTTGGCGCAGGGGGAAAGCAAACGCCACTGGCTGAATTCGCAGGTGAAATTTGATTTCTTTTATGTTAAAGGGATACTGACACAAATTGCGGAAGAATGCGGAATGGAATTTGAATATCGGAGAATTGAGGAAGGCAAGTACTGCAGCCTGCTTCATCCCGGGAGGTCCGCAAGCATTTACAGCAAAGGGGAGTACCTTGGTATTCTCGGGGAAATCTATCCGCAGCTCGACCAGAAATGGGACCTGCAGTGTCCGGTGCTGTTTGAGCTCGATTTTGGAGTGCTGTCCAGGAATGCCAATCTCACGGTTGTTGCCAAATCGTATCCGCGTTATCCGGCAATTCAGCGTGACCTGGCCGTTGTGGTCCCTGAAGAGGTATCAGCAGAAGATATTAAGAAAAAGGTCATGGCACTCGGCGGGGAATTCCTGAAAGAAGTAGAGCTGTTCGACGTGTATCAGGGACAGCCCGTTCCGGCGGGACACAAGAGCCTTGCCTTTACGATGCGTTACCAGTCTGCAGAACGAACCTTGAAAGATGAAGAAGTGAACGCTTTTAATTCCGACATCCTTTCGGGAATACAGCAGGAATTTGGGGCAAAATGGCGAAAATAACAATAATAATGCAGTTAACAAGGTACTAGACAGGAGAGCGGGTGAAGACTGTGAATCCGGAAGAACAAAAAGTATCGGTTCTGATTTTCGGAGAACTTCATGTTATTCGCGGCAAGGGATCTGAGGAATATATCAAGAAACTCGCCCATGATGTCGATAAAAGAATGGAAGAAATTGCGTTGAAATTCCCGAGGATACCAGCACATCAGGTAGCTATCCTGGCAGCACTCAATTTTGCAGATGAATTGGCAAAAATAAAAGAAGAACAGATGACGCTTCTTAACATGTTAGGAGAAAGCGGCGGCGAATAATTTTTTTTACATCTGACGGTGATTAAGAAATGGTCGATCCCGCTTATTATTCGGCCATTTCTTTATTATTTTTCGCAGGCGCCTAATATTTGAGAAGGACTGCGCTATTTTTGCTTTTGTTTATCAGGAAATGATAGAATAAAATGAAACAAACGGAGGTGTTACAATGAAAGGAATTGTCACTGTAATAGGAAAAGATAAAGTCGGGATCATCTATGGCGTTACCAAGATTCTGATGGAGAGAAATGTGAATGTAGAGGATATCAGTCAGACCATTATGCAGGATTATTTTACCATGATGATGCTGGTCAACCTTTCCAACATAAAATGCGATTTCAGTGTTCTGAAGGAAGAGCTCGATGCCTTGGGTAAAGAGATCGGATTGTCGGTGAAGATTCAAAGAGAAGAGATCTTTGACTACATGCACAATATTTAACTTATAGTTAACAAGGGTTGACAAGTTGCCAGGCCAGAAACAGGGGAAGTCTTTTGGAGGTAAATAATGAATCTCTATAAAAATATTTTTGAAACCACCCGCATGATCGAGAAAGAAAAACTGGATATCAGGACCATCACAATGGGCATTTCTTTGCTTGATTGCATTGACGCTTCAGGAGAAAAGGCCCGCCGGAGAATTTATGACAAAATTACCAGGTTGGCACAAAATCTTGTCAAAGTCGGCAATGAAATCGAAACTGAATATGGCATTCCCATTATCAATAAACGAATTTCCGTTACGCCGATGGCCATCATCGCCTCCGGGAGTGAAGAAGAAAGCTATGTCGAGTTTGCGAGAACGCTGGACAAAGCAGCCCGGGAGGTCGGCGTTAACTTTATCGGAGGCTTCTCTGCGCTTGTGCAGAAAGGCTTTACGAAAGGCGACAGAATCTTAATTGAATCAATCCCTGAGGCTCTGAATGAAACAGAACGGGTATGTTCGTCTGTGAATGTGGCCAATTCCAAAGCCGGTATCAACATGGATGCAGTGAAGATGATGGGAAAAGTCATTAAAGATACAGCTTATTTGACCAGGGACAGGGATTCTCTGGGTTGTGCGAAGCTGGTGGTATTTGCGAATGCCGTTGATGACAATCCGTTTATGGCGGGGGCCTTCCACGGGGTTGGCGAACCCGAAGTTGTGGTCAATGTCGGGGTAAGCGGTCCCGGCGTCGTCAAATGTGCCATGGAGAAGGTCAAGGGAGAACCCTTGCATGTCGTAGCCGAGAACATTAAAAAGACTGCCTTTAAAATTACCCGGGCCGGTCAGCTGGTTGGCAACGAAGTATCCAGAAGACTGGATGTACCGTTCGGTATTTTGGATTTGTCCCTGGCCCCAACACCGGAAATCGGAGACAGTGTGGCCAGGATTCTTGAAGAAATGGGCTTGGAAGCCTGTGGAACCCATGGCACGACTGCAGCGCTGGCTATGTTGAATGACGCTGTCAAAAAAGGCGGCATTATGGCCTCCTCCTCCGTAGGGGGACTAAGCGGGGCCTTTATCCCGGTTAGCGAAGATGAAGGAATGATCAATGCAGTCAAGAACGGAGCCTTGACCTTTGACAAACTTGAGGCGATGACCAGTGTCTGCTCCGTAGGGCTGGATATGATTGCGATACCAGGAGACACGAAGGAATCGACGATTTCAGCCATGATTGCGGACGAAGCCGCTATCGGCGTCATCAATAACAAAACGACCGCAGTCCGCGTGATTCCTGTCTATGGCAAAGGAGTCGGCGATACAGCCGAGTTCGGCGGTTTGCTGGGCTATGCACCGATCATGGCTGTCAATCCGTTCAGTGCGGAAGAATTCATTAACCGCGGCGGCAGAATTCCAGCGCCGATCCACAGCTTCAGGAATTAACAATTGCCGATTGACAAGGCACGAAGCGCTAAATAAAGATGATAACCTATAAACCTTTAAAATAATACAAAATATGTCTATCAAGTAGACGGAGGAAAAACAAAAAATCTCTGACACCGATTATTTAATTGTAGTTGGTGTCTTTTTTTATTTAAGATACTAAAATTCTTATCTATAAGATAAATACATAGTGCTTGATGCACAAAAATAAATGATAATACCTAACATCGCGCATATATCTTAACTTGATATTTTATGATTAAATTATCCATGAAAAAGATCGAATTTAGCTTATAGTCTTGAGAGATGCAAAAAAATGTTTTTAAAAGCAACGCGCATCAAGTGTAATGGATTTTAGGAAACAAAGCAAAGGAGGTGAATAGATGGCTGGAGTGATTTACTCGTTTTTTGTAGGGGCCTTATCTATTTTAATAGAAATTGGAGTTAATAGTCTTGCATCTGCTAACGGAATGATTTTGTCCTGGTACGGCTGGGTGCTAATTTATTTCATTTATGTCTGTATCGTTATGGGAGTTTCCTTTGTTTACATTAATGCTGTGGGAAAGCATAAAGTTGCCACGAGGAGAGGTGCAATACTTCTCTTTGCGGGATCTGCAGCTGGTATCTTAGTACTTTTGCTGTTTTGGCGTTACTGTATGTATCCTTAAAAATTCATGATGATGGAGGGAAATCATGGGGACTTATAACGATAAAGAAAAAGAATCAGTCTACAAAGACTTTAAACAGACCAGGGATCAATATGCCCAGTTTGGAGATACCATTGCGAACGCCGCCGGTATGACGGTTGCCTTTAACAAAGCCGCACTTTCCAGAGTAGGGAAAACCACGACGATTCTTGGAGGGGGAAATTACGGCATTCCAGTTAAACATCTCGATTATTCCCCAAATTATTTGGGATCAACTAAAATTTTTGGTCCTATCCCTAGAAAAAGCGCAGAAGATACAGGCTTTAACAGGGCGGGCAGAGGAGAATACGGTCCCGAGGTTGCTGAAGGTTTAAAGAAGATCCCAGAAAGGCATCCTTTGGTAAAATCTCTTTTCAATATGTCACATGTCATTGGCGGTGAAAACGTTGTAGACGGACCTGTAAGAACCGAGCCTCTTCCTATTCCTGATCCGAAATCCATGACCCAACATATCAAGGATCTCGCTAAATTTCTCAAGGCGGATGAGGTCGGAGTAGGATTGATGCCCGAGTATGCGTATTGGACACACACTGTACCGCATGCTGTCGAAGTAGCCCGTGGCTTGAAAAAGCCCAACGAAAAAACCCCGGTAACCACAAACCATAAATATGTTATAGGCATTCTTATTGATCAAAATTTAGATACGATTCTTTCATCGACGGGTATGGATGGGATCAGCTCCAGTCAGAGCTATTATGCGTATTTCACATCCGGTGTGATTGCGACTTCCATTGCATCTTATATAAGAAACATGGGGTATTCGGCCCGGGCCCATCACTGCGGGAATTATCAAATGATTTTAGCACCGGCGCTCGTTGCCGCCGGGTTAGGCGAAATGTCGAGGACGGGTGAAAGTATTGTGCATCCGAGGCTCGGATTCCGATTTAAGGCGGCCGCCGTAACGACGGATATGCCTTTGGAACCAGATGGACCTATTTCTTTCGGAGCAAGGGAATTTTGCGTAACTTGCAAAAAATGCGCCACGCTATGTCCATCGGGTGCAATTAGTCAAGATGATCATCCGTCAAAGTTTAATAACTATGAAAAATGGCCCACAGATATTAAGAAATGCACATCTTTCCGTATTTGCAATACAAAAGGAGCCATGTGCGGAGTGTGTATGAAATCCTGTCCCTGGAACAATAAAGAGGATAGCTGGTTCCATACCGTGGGTATTTACGCTGCTTCCAAATCTAAGCTTGCTGCAAAATTATTGAAGAATGTCGATGATTTCTTCGGATATGGTACCGAAGTAATACAGGAGAACCGCTGGTGGCTTCAGTGGCCGGAACTATTTAAAAAGTAGTTTTCGTACGCTAGGCGATCGATGTTGTCTAGCGTCTCTTTTTATCTCAGCGTAATGATCGTATCAACGGCAGAAGTATGTTTGAAAAGGAGCAAGACCTATGGCCGAAGGAATATCTTATTATCCGCTCTTAATCATTGCAGTCATTGCTCTCATTATTCCACTCATCGTCAAAAAGATTAAATATATTTCTATCCCGATAGTCGTCGGGGAAATTATCGCAGGAATTATTATTGGGAAAAGCGGTTTTGACTTAATTCAAGGGAGCGAATGGCTAAACCTGCTCTATAATCTAGGATTTGCTTTTCTCATGTTTATGGCTGGGTTGGAAATTGATTTTGAGATGATCAGATCAATGGCAAGGACAAAGAATGTAAAATGGCACCAACACCCCTTTCTTATCGCCTTATTGCTATTTGCAACAACTTTTATTCTTTCGTTATTCGTATCAATTGGGCTTAAAGCCATTGGGTTAATACCCGATATCGTTATCTTCACAATTATTTTGTCCAGTACATCGGTCGGCGTTGTGGTTCCAATTCTAAAAGAACGTGATATGTTGACCACGCAATATGGGCAAAGCGTTTTACTGGCCGCGTTATTTTCGGATTTATTTACAATGTTGCTATTGTCGTCCTATATCACTTTCAAAAGCGCAGATTCCATGAAAGATATTGCTTTAATATTATTATTCATACCCATCTTTATCATTATCTGGAAATTTGGTAATGTTATTTCAAAATTACCGATTATTGAACAACTGGCCCATAAAAATTCTCAGATAAAAATTCGAGCATCATTTGCCCTTCTTATTTTATTTATCATCATTGCACAGCTTTTAAAGACTGAAGTTATTCTTGGCGCTTTCTTGGTGGGGGTTATTATTTCCTTAGTAAGTGATCGGAAAACAAGTCAGGTCTTTCATAAGCTGGACGCCATAGCCTATGGCATATTCATACCGATTTTCTTTATCATGGTTGGGGTTAATTTTAGCTTTAAGGATATTGTCAATAATGCAAGTTCGCTTTTCCTGTTGCCAATTTTAGTTCTTGCTGTTTACGCGGTTACCTTATCTCCGGTATTCTTCCTAAAAATCAATTATTCGTGGAAAAGATCAATTGCTGCAACGACTCTTCTATCATCAAGGCTGAGTTTAATCATTGCGACAGGTGCAGTGGCCCTAAAACTTGGAATTATTAGCAGTAGTTTAAACGGAACTATTATATTAGTAGCCATTGTAACTTGTACCTTGTCTCCGCCTATTTTCAATTGGTTGACGAAAGACTAATTCAAAATCTTAATTATTAAAATACGAGGTGAAAAGAAATGAATGCAGAAAACCAAAAAAGACAAAATCAACAGGAGATCCAGGAAAGCAGAAATGTATCCGATCCGGCAGATAAAACCTTAAAGCCGTCGGTCACGAACGTAAAATATAGCAAAGCCGCCCTTGAAAAATCCAATAAAAAAACAGTTCTCAACGCCGGAGACCACGGAGCTGTCTTCGTCAAACGGCATGAGTATAACCCTGAAAATGCGACACAATTGGGTTCAACAAAAATTGTTGGGCCCATCGAAAGAATCAGTGAAACGGAAACAGGGTTTGCCAAAGCTGCTCGTGGTATTTATGGTGAACAGGTTTTAAAGTCATTAATTAAACTTGGCGGCAAGCACCCGTTAATGAGTGCGCTATTCACCATGTCTCATTCCATCGGTACGCCCGAATTTGTGGACGGGCCGGTAAGAGAGGATAAACTTCCTTTGCCGCCGCAGGATTTGCTGGCGAGCCATATTAAAGATCTCGGGATGTTTCTTGGCGCGTCAGAAGTTGGTGTTGGGCTCATGCCGCCTCACGCTTTCTATTCTGAGAAAGGTCCTGCGGTAGGCCACGGGCCCTACAATGCTTTGAATGTGACCCCGATAACCACAACGCATAAATACGCCATAGGCATCATCGTAGACCAGAGCTTGCCTACCGTATTGAGTTCAACGGGCTTTGACGGCATTAGTGCATCCCAAAGCTATATGGCTTATATGAACTCGGGTGTTATTGCTTGTTCTATTGCAGCTTATATTCGTAATCTTGGCTATTCAGCAAGAGCGCATCATTGTGGAAATTATCAGGTGGTGGTACCGCCGGTATTGGTAGCGTGCGGTCTTGGCGAAATGACGCGTACCGGTGAATGTGTTGCTCATCCCCGCCTGGGTTACCGTTTCAAGGCAGCCGTTGTTACGACGGACATGCCTATGGAACCCGATAAACCCATATCCTTTGGTGCCCGGGAATTCTGTGCCACGTGTAAAAAATGTGCGGATGAATGCCCTTCGGGAGCTATCAGTCATGATGATAATCCTATCATTCATAATGGCTATGAAAAATGGAATACCAATGTCCAAAAATGCACGACATTCCGGATTAGTAATAAGAATGGGGCGATGTGCGGACGTTGTATGAAAGTTTGTCCATGGAACAATAAGGAAGAGAGTTGGTTCCACTCGATGGGAGTAGCCGCGGCTTCCAAGTCGCAATTAGCTTCAAGACTATTAAAAAATATTGATGATTTCTTTGGTTACGGTACCGAAGTCTTAGAAGAAAATAAGTGGTGGCTAGAATGGCCGGAACTATTTTAACTTTTAGATCTCTAGATTACAAAGCAAAGGAGGTGAGCGTATGGTCGGAATGATTTACTCTTTTTTTGTCGGGGCCTTATCTGTTTTAATAGAAATCGGAGTTAATAGTCTCACTTCTGCCAGCGGGAAGGTTATGACTTGGTACGGCTGGGTGCTGGTTTATTTCATTTATGCCTGTATCGTGATGGGAACGTCCTTCGTTTACATTAATGCTGTGGGAAAACACAAGGTTGCAACGGAAAGAGGTGCAATGCTTCTCTTTGCGGGATCTGCAGTTGGTTGTTTAAGCCTCTGGGCGGTATGGCATTACTGGATGTAGCCCTAAGAATTAATGATAATGGAGATTAATTATGTACGTCAAAGCGCTAGACAAGCAATATTGTCTAGCGCCTTTGTTTGTTTTAGTCGTTATTTAGATTCAAATTGTTTATGTAGTCTAAAACTTTAAAAGAAAACTGCAGGTGAAGTAGAAAATTAATGTCATCTAGATCTACTTCCATGATTTCTTGTATTTTTTCAATACGAAGGCTCATTGTGTTACGGTGAATATGTAAGATGTTTGCGGTTTCAATTAGTTTCTTTGAATTTTCAATAAAAGTATAGAGTGTTTGGGTGAAATTAGTTTTATTTTTCTGGTCGTAATCTATAAGGGTTAGGAGGGATGGATGACATAAATCTTTTAAGTCGGTGTAAGATGAGCATAACTCAATCACATGATCTATTAAATATTTTTCATATTCAAAGAAAATCTTTTCTTGAGAAGATTTTACGCCGATATCCATTGCTGTAAGTGATTGTTGATAAAATTTATAGGTTTCACTGAGGTCTTGAAAAGTGCGACTTAGCCCGGCATGTAGGTTATTTTCACTAAGAAACTCAAACATATACTCAAAATCAATTTCGTGAAAGGGAGTATCGATACTCCTGCTAATCAGGATCACGATGTTATCCTCATAAATGATCGGTTTGCTGAAACTAATCAGACTTTCCACCATATCTCTAATGTATGAAAGGGGAATATTTGCAAGGTCAAATTGAGAAGGTCTTATCGTAAGAATACATAAGTTTTTTTTGAAATTGCAATCCAGATACATTAATCTTTCATGGATTACTTTTGAGTCCTTTATCTTTTTACTCAGCAAGTCAGCTAAAAAATATTCGTACATAATCCCTTTTGAGTTAATCAGAAACTTGTTTTTCTGCATTTCAGAGGAAATGACTTTGCATAAAAGTGAAAGAAGATCGATATCTTCATCCTTAATCGGTTGTAATACTTCCATTATTACAACTCTGCCGACAGCTTTTCCTTTAATATTAATACTTGAAAGTACTTGAGTAACAGAGGGTTCTGATAGTAAAGGAAATACTGAATAATTACTATTCGAATGGTCATCCTCAATTTTTTCTTTAGATAAGAACAACACCGGAAGTTTGCTGTTGTTCACTTTTTCTAAAGCTTTTTTGTGTTTCATCAAAGAAACAGTCTCGTAAGAAAAAAATCCTTTTGTTGTCAGTTCAATCCACATAGGATCATTAACCGTAATATTTTTTGTATAAGCAAGCAGCTTAAGACTTTTATCTAATACCATCATTGGGTTCCCTATTAATGGAAATGCCATATCGATGATATGTTGTATTCCCTGCCCCTGAGCGAGAGAATCTAGTAAAATTTCGGAATCAAGGGAGTGTTTGGTTTTATTGTTGAAGATATCCTGTATCGTATTAAACACTGCATTAAAACTAATTTCTCCCTCAATTTTCAATAGATTAAAGGGTGGATTCCTTTCGAAAGAATCTGGTATAGCCTCATCTGTTATCAAAATAAGATGATTTCCGCCATGGTTGGCAAAAGTTTCAAGGTTAGCGTTAGTACCCATATACAGAACATCGGGTTCAAAGGTCTGCTTTCCAGTTTCTATGAGTTTCAAGGTTCGGATCGCAGATAGCCCATTGGCGGATTTATAGAGTTTTGGATTAAATGCATTTAATTTTTCCAGAAGTGTGGTCATGTAGATATCCAGCGGATATACCCCCCAAGTATAAAAGTCATATACTTTTCAGTTGGAACGAGCCTTGGTAATCTTCTTCATAGTATAGTACAAACTGCGAAGTATTTCATCTTATAGTCCCTCACTTCGATAAAACAGCATTGAACCTTGAAAATCATTCTTAAGTAGCAGCTCTTTTATCTCACATACCTGTTTTTCTTTTTTTCTCGATGTCAAATATACTATTTCCGTACCCTGTTGTTTCCAAGATTTAATCAAGTTAACTGCGTTATTTATCGGAACATATGCTGCATGATTAAAATGTTGCAGTATACTTTTGGGCCCTAATATAGTACCTTCAGTAAAAATCATTAACCTTACTGGGTTTATCTCATTATCAGCAATATCTTCCTCGATTGGCTCATTTCTTATTAATTCTAAACAACCCACTGTATTTTCCCTTTCATAAGTCCTATAAAAAGAATTCTTTCGCCGCAGGACGCGGCGATCCTGCGCGCGATTTTATATAACGTTTCGCGAAGTTCCGCAGCGCCTTACCAAATTCATCTTTTCTAAGTTGCGGAACTTCGCTGTTATGTGATGGATAGCACCCCCATACTCAGCGGTTGCCATGGAGGGCAACCCCTTAAATGTGTATATTGCAAAGACATACAGTTTAAATGTCTTCAATAAAAAGTAGTATTCTAATTAGCTAATATCTATGGAAGCTAATCTTTTCTCAATTAACTCCTTTAACTCAGTATTTAAATCAAAAACAATGACCTCACTTATTTCATTTACTAATTCTCTTATTTCCACAATCTCCTCAACCATCTTGCGTGATTCTTCACCGGTAAGCGTATCAACCTCATCAAAGTTGGCGGTATGATATAAATATATCTCTCCACCTATTAAAAAACTAATATATACTGCAAAATATACTACTTCAATATGTAATATTTCACGCCCGACTTCATAATGTTTATTGTCTTTAGTTCTATAATTTCCTGACCCAATCATATTTGGATGTGTGTGCTCCGAAAGATATGGATAAATAATAGGGTGTATTATTGCGTCAATTGGATGTACGCCATGTTCTACCATTTTTTGTATAGATGTATTATGGTCATATTCCTTATTATTAGCCTTTAGTATTACCTTTTTATAGTTAAGTTTGTTATTATTTGTTTTTTTGAATTCATATATTCCAGCTTTCAATCCAATTTTTTGCCATACAAGTTCGCGTATTTCATGAGGATTATTAAGTATATAGGACATATTGATATAATTCTCATAAACAGTTCTAAGAATTATAAGAGTGTCTTCTCGAAAGTTATTGCTGAAGTTTCGCACCCATAAAACAGCCGAAAATTCGGCTTAGAATAAGACGAAAAAACGATAAAAATCCGCATGAACACTAGGTTTTTGGTATAATAAGATGCTACTCCAAATCAACCAAAAATGAGGTGTTATCATGCGGAAACCTGTCAAAGAAATTGAAAACGTACTCCAAAATCACGGCTATTCGATTAACAATATTATATGTGAAGTTATGAAGACGTTCAAGCTTAAAACGCTTTGCCGCAAAGTTGGTTTTCTGAAACAGGATGGTTACAGTTCCGCGGAAATCCTCTCACTAATGTTGATGTTGCCCCTAATGTTACTGAAAAGTGTCCACGCGTTATATAAAAGCGATTTCCAAAAGGTTACTACTATGAAGAAAGATTCCATATATCGACTGAAGAACAATGAAAAAATGCCTTGGAGAGCATTGCTGATCGGTATATCCAAACAGTTTCAACGATTGGTTAATCCTACGAACGAAGTGGATGAAAAGTCCGCTTTCATTCTAGATGATACAACTCTTGCTAAGACAGGTCGAAGAATTGAACAAATGACCCAGGTGTTTGACCATGTTGCAGGGAAGAAAGGTAGCAAATTAGGCTTTAAAAATTTAACCCTTGGTTTCTTCGATGGTAAAAGCCTCACGCCTATAGACTTCACTTTACAAGTGGAAAAGCCCTTAAAAAAGGCAAGGCACCGTAAAGAACGGTTCAAAAAGCAACGAGACCCCAAATCTGCTGGGGCTAAACGGATCAGAGAATGCCATGTTAGCAAAATTTCGAACGGTCTGGATATGATAAAACGGGCGGTAAAACAGGGGTTTAAGGCTAAATATGTCCTGGTTGACAGCTGGTTCAGCAGTTACGAGTTCATTCAAACGATTCGAGGATTAGACAAAAAATCGATGCATTTGGTCTGTGGTGTTCGGCAAGATACGAGGAAGTATCGCTACAAAGAGACTTCCCTTAATGCCAGCCAATTAAAATCGGTCCTCAAAAGTGAGGGAAACGAAAAACGCTGTAGGAAACGGAATATCCGTTATTTCGAAGTCCTTGTTGATTATGAAGGAATCGGACAAATCAAACTGTATTTTTGCCGGTTTCCCTATCAAAAGAAATTTAGACTGTTCCTCTCGACGGATATATCTCTTAGTTTATTGAGTATGTTGGAGATTTACAGTATCCGTTGGACCATCGAAGTCTTTTTTAAGGAAGCCAAGCAGCATTTGAAGCTCGGGACTTGTCAATCGAGGGATTTCGATGCGCAGATTGCCCATATCACGACCTGCTATCTCCTCTATACACTCCTAGCCTATTTTCGACGAGTAAACGCCTACGAATCCTTAGAAGGATTATTTGCGGAAATCAAGGACGAACTCATAGAGAAGAATGTAGCGGAGCGGCTCTGGGAATTATTTGATGATTTGCTGCAAGTGGTGATCACCAGCATCGCCAAGTCTGGTTTAGTGGACATTTTGGAATTTAGGAATTCCAGTGAATATGAACATTTGAAAGAACTATTTGAGAATTCTTTTCTTAGTAATCAGCTTATAGCCCTTAAAAATGCCAGTTAATCGGTAATAATCAGAAGGAACCACTGGCATTAGGATACCTTTAAATTAGAGATACAAGGGTTTTGAGGGGTGCGAAACTTCAGTTATTGTTTATTAATTCTTTTACCGCCACCATACTTCTTATCGACTTCGTAAAACAGTAATAAATAAAATCATGGAAAACATATTCTTTGTATTTCTCTTTATTATCTTTATAAATAATGGCTTTTACTTTTCCGTATTTGTCAATAAGTTGGCTATAATAATCGCAGTTATGCTCTAAAAGATTTGCACCTTTCCAGTACAACTTATTTAAGAACAATTTCTCTTTATTTAACATAAACTCACTCCAAAAAATAGCTGAATTTTATCCGGTGATGGATGGCGCCCCACGGAGCCGGAGCCGACATGGAAGTAGGCCCTTATCATCTTGAAAATTAGCTTAATTCAATAATCAAGTCTTTTTCGAGAAATGTTTTATACTTAACAGCTTTAAATAATCTGGTATTTATACCTTTGTTGTTGAAAACTACATAATTATTGTCAAGCCATAACTTAAATAAAACTTCACTTTGTCCTTCAATACACTCTATTACTTCCCAGATGAAGAAGGTTTCTTCTTCATACGAAATAACGTTAAACTCAACATTTAGTTCATTTATTCTATCTTTTCTACATCCTGTTTCAGAATGCTCAACACCTTCATCAACAAGAAAATTTTTTGCATTTTTATTGCTTGTTAATACTAATTCTAACTCTTTCAAAAATATAATATCAATATATAGATTAGAGCCAACAATTCCAGCCTCTGAACCAGCACCCTCCATAATGAAAGCTTTCGAAAATGCAGTATTCATCTGAAACTCTCGAGGCGAGTATACCATAACTTGTTTTTCCAATTCTTTTTTTCTTTCTAATGAAGTTTGTACTAAATCTGCTGCTGTCATATTACTTTGCATATATTCATATCTGTATCCATGAGTCAACACAGCACGTGCTCCCGGATAGTTTCTACTTTTATCCACACGGTTGAGTGAATTATAAATATCTAAAACATTGTCAAACCAATATAAATATTGTTGTGGTTGAGTAAGATTTTTTAGTACGTCAATAGTCTTTACAAATCCATCATTTAGAACTAAGATACGCTCAATTGGATAAAATGATATTTTAGTAAACATCCACTGTAAGCTTACTATTCTGTCAAGATTTCTCAATGATTCTTCTGTGTTTAAATTCCACCCTGACTCAACAAAGGGTGTTGAATAACCTAATAAGTCACACCATAAACAAAACGTACTAATTATTCTTTCATCCATAATAATCCTCAATATGAATAGGCTACACTAAACTGGACAGTTTTCTTAAGGTCTTGTAAATTAAAAGTAATAATCAAAGGAGCAAAAGACAATGACCAAAAGAGAACGAAGATCTTTTACCGATGAATTCAAGAATCAAATGGTTCAGTTATATCTGAACGGCAAACCGAGAGCCGAAATTCTGAAGGAATATGATATAGGTGGTTCAACCTTTGACAGATGGACGAAACAACATGAGAAAACAGGTTCATTTCGTGAAAAAGATAATCTTAGTGATGAACAGAAAGAACTCATAAAACTTCGCAAAGAAAACCAGCGCTTGTTGATGGAAAATGATATTTTAAAGCAAGCCGCGCTGATCATGGGACGAAAGTAGACGTGATAAGGCAAAATGCCCACAAATACTCGGTATCAGCAATGTGTAAAGTCCTACAAGTGAATCGCAGTAGTTATTACTACAAATCAACCTATCAGGAAGTTGAAGACGATGTTGAGCAGCACGTTATCGAGATTTTTGAATCAAATCAACGGGTCTATGGTACCAGAAAGATTAAGATTGAGCTTCAAAAGAAGAATTTAACAGTCTCTCGTCGCCGAATCGGTCGATTGATGAAGAAAAATGGCTTAGTTTCAACATACACAGTAGCTCAATATAAGCCATTCAAAACCAAATGCAACGAAGCTGAAATCAAGAATGAATTGAATCGGGAATTTGAAAAAGCGGTGCCATTGGAGACCGTTGTTAGCGACCTGACATATGTTCGAGTAGGAACCAAATGGCATTATATCTGCCTTCTCGTTGATTTATTTAATCGGGAGATAATTGGACAGAGCTGTGGCAAAGCGAAAGACGCTGCCCTGGTATATCGGGCTTTTGCTAGCGTGAAGTCCAATCTACATAATATTAGGATGTTTCATACAGACCGTGGCAGCGAGTTTAAAAACCAGCTAATTGATGAAGTAATTTCAACCTTTAATATTCAGCGTTCTTTGAGTATGAAGGGCTGTCCTTATGATAACGCCGTATCCGAGGCTACCTTCAAACTAGTTAAGACAGAGTTTGTGAAAAACCGACGCTTTGTATCACTGGAACACCTAGAGAATGAATTGAAGTCTTATATTAAGTGGTTCAATGAAAAGCGAATTCATTCAACACTAGGCTACCTTAGTCCTCTGGAGTATAAAACCATTTACCTTAACAAATCTGTCTAGTTTACTGTTGACAATCCAATATTTCGCGACACGAGGTCGCGGTAATGCGCCATCTTTCATATAACGTGCCCGGTATTACCGTAGCGTCCTAACCACATGCATCTTTACAAAGTTACGGTAATACCGTGTTATACGCTGTTGCGGATGATATTACCAAAGCAATTTAAATATATGGTATAATTTTACTATATTGTTTATTATATATCATAATTATTTCTAATATAAATAGGGAGGATATTTTAATGAAAACTCCAGAAGAATACCTTATTGAATCAGTACTTTCAGGAAAATGTGTTTTATTTCTAGGGGCTGGTGCCAGTGCTTCATCTTTCCTTAAAAATGATGAGACAGTTCCAATTGGTAATAGATTATCTGAAATATTATATAAAGAATTTTATCCTAACGAATCATACGATGGTGAAAGCCTTCAATTAGTGAGTAGTACAATTCAACAAAATTTTGGAAATGCTAAGTTACACTCATTTTTATACGACTTACTATGTGATGTTGAATCATCAGAAGGGTTGAAAAAATTAACTAAGTTTAAATGGTATAATATCTATACAACTAATATTGAACAAGCTATAGAAAATGCGTACTTATCTGAGCAGGAAAAAGCTCAAAACTTGCTCACAGTTGTTGCCCCTTATGATAAAGGAACAGAAGATAGAAACACGGAAATAACTTTACATAAATTGCACGGTTGTATTACTAGGAAAGATATTCCACTCGTTTTTTCACTAGAAGAATACGCAAGTTCACGAGAAGCGCATTTAAAATTATTTGAGAAACTAAGTATTGATTTAATGGAACGCCCAATTATTTTTATAGGTTATAGTATGCAAGACTCAAATTTCCAAGAAGTTTGGGCAACTATTGAAAAATACTGCCATATTACGACTATACCCAATAGGTATTTTTTTGTAAGTCCTAACATTAAGACTTCTTTTGCAGGATATTTAGCAAGCAAAGGATTTAATTATTTTAAAGGTAGGTACCGATGACTTTGCTGAATATCTCATAGCAAAAACAAAAGGACAAAGAGAATCTCTGGAGGAGTTTTATTCAAAGAATATAATCCCAATAGAAATTTTTAATAACATAACAACATTAACCGAAGAAAATAAGTACAATCTTTCAAAAGATTATGAATTTCCTCTTTGGGAATTAAAAAAAGCTTTTATCAATGGAACTGCTCAATTTTATGATGGTGCAGAACCTCAATGGAAACATATTAAAAATAATCTCGACGCTCCTCGAGACATTCTTGAAGGCTTAATTACAGATTTTGACTCTTGGTATAAAAGTCCACAACTAGGCCTTTGGATAATTACCGGAAGATCAGGAGATGGAAAATCTACACTATTAAAGCGTTTGTCAATTGAATTGTCTAATAAAGTTGGTGAAACCGTTCTATTTGCGAATAGTCGTTCTGACTTAGATCCAAAAATACTATTAGACCTTCACAAGGAATTAAATATACCCTTAGTAATTTTAATTGATAACATTTCTGATAGGATCGGAAAAACAAATAAACTATTATCATTCTTTAAAAATAATGGTGCTAGAATTCTTATTATTGGTGCAAGTAGGTCATCAGATTGGAATTTACTTTCTCAAGAATCAATTTTAGCTAAGCATAAAGAATATCCAATGGGTAAGCTTAGTGACTTTGAAATACCTGCTATTTTAAACAAGTTAAAAATAAATAATTGCCTTGGAACTCTTACTGGGATCGATGAACTAGAACAAATTAACATATTTAAATCCTATTCTGAAAGGGAACTAATAGTTGCTTTAAGAGAAATAACCACTGGAAAGAAATTCGATGATATAATTGCAAATGAGTATTTTTCAATAAAGTCTAGCCTCGCACAACAAGCATATAAATACATTTGTATTGTTAATCAATATAGGTATAGAATACCTCAATCTTTACTATTAAGAATCATTGGTGTGGATTTATCTCAGGTTCAGGAAATACTTTTTAAGTTTACTGAAGGTATTATTAGTTACGAGGAAACCAAAGATAAGGATGATTATTTAATTAGTGCAAGACATTCAGTAATCGCAAGTGTTATCGTAAGACTTTTTTGCAAAAATGACGTAGAAAAATATGAATTTCTAGAATCAATTGTAAAAGCTGCAATTCCTTCTAATCCGCTAGAAAAGTCACTTGTTAAAAAGTTGTATCACCACTCTACTGTTTCAAGTTTTTTTTCGAGTAATGATGTTGGAGTCCAAAGCTACGATTTATTATCGGGACAATTGCCGGGCGATTCATTTTTACTTCAACAAAAAGCATTGTTTTTATCTGGTATTGGTAGATTTGATGATGCAAAAGCTACTATAGATAGTGCACTTGAAATGAATCCTACCTCACAAATATTTAAAAATACTCAGGGAACCATTTATTTAAAAGAATCTTTAAACGAGATTGATTTTACAAAATCATCATATTTAAGGGATAAAGGGAAAGATATACTGTTAGGTGCTATAAGAAAAAGTTCGCGTTCTTATTACAAAACTAGTCCTTATCATTACCATAGTTTAATCAGTCATCTTATTAACTGGTATAAAAAGTTTACTCCTGGCTCAGGAGAAAGTGAACAGTTGCTGGAAGAGATTCAAAAGCTTATGGAAGAGGCAACTCGAGAACAACCCAATGATTCAGCTATTTTAGTAGAAGCTGGGCGTCTTCAAGAGATCCTAGTAAATAACCCGGTAGCTAAAGGTTACTTTAATAGAGCTTTAGAATTAAACCCAAGAAACATGTCTGCTCGTTTTCTTCTCTCAAGGATCCTAATGGCAGAAAAAGAATTCAATCATGCTTATAAAATTTGTTCTGAAGGAGTACTATTAAAAGAAGATGAAATCTTATTAAATCGTTTAAGATTTGAACTAATGCATAAATTAAATATTGACTTTGAGACCATTAAGTCTGAATATGCAAAATATACCCAAACTGTTCCCGAAGATATTTTTATAAAACTTTGTTATGCAGCTTACTTATATATAAATAACGATGATCAATGCACAGATATATTTATTGAGTTAAGAAATAACCCCACATTAAATCATAAAGAAAAACATGAGACTATGAGAGTCGAAAGGATTATGAATATTCACTATTTAAGAGAAAGCGGGTATGTCATCGCAAGTACACCTGCGGGGTATTTGTGTAGAACTGAACGATTTGATACAAGAACTACTTTTTATTGTCATAGGAGATTTGTTAATAACGTACATGAAAATACTCGAATTGAAAGTGTAACTCGCTTTTCATGTCAAGGTCCTTTATCTAAAGTTGCAAGAGTTATTCGTTAAAAAACAGTAATCCCATATCAAGGACTTTATATAAAAAATGACCTAGCAATGGCGTATAACGTCTCGCGTATTCCCGAAGTCTGGTTACTACATCCATATTCTCTCGGATTTCGGGAATACGCTGTTCTACGAAGTATCCTGCCCCCAGATTCAGAGTGCACCATGGACGGTGCACCCGTAAAATATTTGCTTTAACACATTATCTTAACATTTGTTATATTCTCTTTAATAAGATTTCGAAATCCTTCAATATCAGATTCATTTTTGAAAGCCCTTTTTGGTATGATAGTTAAAGCTCTATTTGTATCAACCAAAATAAAATATTTTTTTAGTTCAAATGCTTTATTAAATATACTCCATTTACCAGTACTCTGTATTTCAGGACGTACCAACTCAATACTCTCATTTGAAAAAATATATGTACAATATTTTCTTCTTCTGTATAATTCTACATACTTATTCATTGGATTAATATAGCAATAGAAAATGAATACAAAATAAGCAATTAAGAATAAGGTAATCATGCCATTGAAATAATTCGAAAACTCATTCCTAAATTCCAAAATCAACACACAACCAATTGCAATAAAAACACAAAGTGTAACCACCCAAAATTGATTAATTTTATTAATACCTTGAAATAATGCATCTCTAATATCTTTATCGGTATATTCAACTTCAACGACAATTTTGCTTTCCAAAATCAGTTCTTCCTTTCAATATATCATTTCTTCCTTCTTTAATTAATCTCTTGCGCGCCATGGATGGCGCGTCCGTGCAGGATATTTCGTAGAACTACGGTATTTCCGAACTAAGTTCGTATATACCTCTTTTTTGGTGGTATTTCCGAACTAGGTTCGGAAATACTTACTATATTTGAAATAGTTCTTCCATTTCAGCCCCCCAATAAATCCAAGCAGCTTATAAACTTCTTTCATCAAGTCTTCCTTCGATAAACTGATCTGGTTCGTCAGAATACACTTAATTTGGTAACAGCTTTTTACTGATCGGGGCTTCCGCAGACCTGTCCGATCAGGAAAGAATCAACCCGGTTACTTTTTAATTTGATATTCGTGAAATTTCACTGCTATCCTTCTAAAAAATTAAAATATGTGGAAATTTATTCTAAAAATAACAAAGCAGCCCTTTGCTGGAAAAGGCTACTTATATATCAGAAAAGATTTATACTTTCTGATATATTAAAAAAAGTGCTGTTCGCACTTTTTCTAAACTATAGTTTTTCATCAACTACCCACGTTATGAAATGGTTAACCGATGCTGGGAATAGAATGATTGTAATCAAATCTTAAAATCTTATCACCCTGTTTAACTTTATCAACTCAGCGATAAGGTTGTTTATTTTCTGTAAGCCCGACCAGATAGTCAACGCTGGTTTTATAAAACTGTGCAAGTTTAATCATGATGTTCAGTGGAACATCACGTTCCCCTCGCTCATATTTGGAGTATAAAGATTGATCACACATCAGGTATTCTGCAATTTGTTGTTGGGTTAGATCATGATCTTCACGAACATCACGTATTTTTAAGCGCATTATCATCATCACCAAGGCAAGTATATCTTAGGACGATAAGTCCTATTGACATATTGGACTATTTGTCCTAAAATTATTCAACAAAAGCCACTTATGTGATTGTGGAGGAATACGTGGAGGAGATGAGTATTGCTTACTATCGGCATTTGCGATGACAGGCCGTTGTGTCGCCAGTTATTGGAGGCATTCATTCATTTATATGAAAAAGAAAAGGGGGTTTCATTTGATATTTACCAATTTGGCAGTGGTGAAGAGCTTCTTGAAGAACTTAATAAGCTTGGGATGATTTTTGACCTTCTTTTTCTTGATAATAGCATGGAAAAGCTGACCGGTCTCGAAACCGCCAAACAAATACGGCAATCCGATTCCATGTCAACATGCAGCATCGTGTTTGTGACATCTGCCGATGATCATGATCAATTCATGCAGGTACAGCCTTTACAAGTATTATGCAAGCCCGGTACCCAGGAGCGCATTGATGCTATATTAGACAAAGCTTTGGCCAAGAAGGCGTAATCAATCTTAGCCAACAGATCCATCCCTTAAGTCAGTTCCTTGAATACCTTTCATAGCTGGGTCTGTGTACCACAGTTCCAGCGTAAGCGGAGCATAAATGCGGAACGCAGCAGATAGCGCCATGGAGGGCGCTATTCTTCCGGTAAAGCCAGCGGAGGATGGCCTGGGGGTAAGTCAAATTCGCAACCGGTTGCGAATTTGAGCTGACACGTCCATGTCTTGGGAAGCAAGCAATTTAGGCCCGTATTCTTTGTAGAGCTTGATCAGTCTTTCGGCAGTTTTCTGGGAATAGCTCACAGACTCTGCCAGCCACTTACCCCATTCCCCGTGTTTGACCAGATCCTTGGCTTCCTGCAAATGACGGCCGATTTCAATGGCGCTGGCAAGCAATATTTTTTTGGTTTGGCAGGTTATCATATTTATCTCAGCCGCTATGATAAGCGGCGTGCGTTCGCCGGTCGAGTTATCCATCCCGCCCGCCCTTTCATTATTATTCTAATTACAGCATATGCAGATGAGCTTCGGGTGGTGAGGGCTTGGCCGCTTCAGCTCAGGACATTTGGCCAATTCCGCTAAAGCCAACTCCAATTAAGTAAAATAATGGGAAGGAATTTGTAAATATAATGAAGAATAAATATTATCAATGGTAAATTTATAGAAATGAGGGAAGGTTAATTGGAATTTGAGCAAAGTTTTAAGAGAGAAGAAAATGAACCGGAAAGGCTTCTTAATCCGTTCTTACATATATGGATAAAACCAAGACAGGTAATAAGACAAATACTAAATAGCAATTCAAAGAAATATGTTATTTTATTAGCAATGATAGGAGGATTCGCCAAATCTTTAGATCAAGCCTCCACTAGGGGTGCAGGGGATACGCTAGGATATCCTTGCATTTTTTTAGGAGCATTAATCGGTGGAACTATTGGCGGAATTATCGGACTTTATATTTTAAGCTGGCTTATTAAATGGACTGGTAAGGCAGTAGGAGGAAAAGGATCATTTGAGGAAATAAAAACTGCAATTGCATGGAGTAATGTTCCTGTGATGTGGGCATTAATACTCTGGATACCGGAAATAATACTATTCGGTCAAGAATTATTTACGAGTACTACCCCTATTATAGATTCAAATTTGAGCCTTACTATTGCCCTTATTTCATTTGGACTAATTGAGGTTATTATTGGAGTTTGGACGTTTGTTATATCTTTAAAATGTATTGCTGAAGCACAAAAATTCTCAGCTTGGAAGGCATTAGGTAATGTAATTTTATCTGGATTGGCTATAATTGTTCCGTTGCTAATTATTATTTTAGGGATAACGTGGGCTATGTAAGTCAAGTTAAGAATTTACCTGGCGCTAGATATATTCCAAATGTCGAACATGGTATGAAATAAGAATAAAATCTAGAGGGTAAGAAAAGAAGGAACTTATGAGTTATGACTCAAGTAAATAGTAAATGTACGGTTGTTTTTTGAAGATATTCGAGGGGCCAGCATCCTGTTGGCCTCTAAGTTTGGGGGGAGTGCCCAGCTAAGCACGCATTATCAAAGGAGGTTTTAATATTAATGACTGAAGTTTCGCACCCATAAAACAGCCGAAAATTCGGCTTAGAATAAGACGAAAAAACGATAAAAATCCGCATGAACACTAGGTTTTTGGTATAATAAGATGCTACTCCAAATCAACCAAAAATGAGGTGTTATCATGCGGAAACCTGTCAAAGAAATTGAAAACGTACTCCAAAATCACGGCTATTCGATTAACAATATTATATGTGAAGTTATGAAGACGTTCAAGCTTAAAACGCTTTGCCGCAAAGTTGGTTTTCTGAAACAGGATGGTTACAGTTCCGCGGAAATCCTCTCACTAATGTTGATGTTGCCCCTAATGTTACTGAAAAGTGTCCACGCGTTATATAAAAGCGATTTCCAAAAGGTTACTACTATGAAGAAAGATTCCATATATCGACTGAAGAACAATGAAAAAATGCCTTGGAGAGCATTGCTGATCGGTATATCCAAACAGTTTCAACGATTGGTTAATCCTACGAACGAAGTGGATGAAAAGTCCGCTTTCATTCTAGATGATACAACTCTTGCTAAGACAGGTCGAAGAATTGAACAAATGACCCAGGTGTTTGACCATGTTGCAGGGAAGAAAGGTAGCAAATTAGGCTTTAAAAATTTAACCCTTGGTTTCTTCGATGGTAAAAGCCTCACGCCTATAGACTTCACTTTACAAGTGGAAAAGCCCTTAAAAAAGGCAAGGCACCGTAAAGAACGGTTCAAAAAGCAACGAGACCCCAAATCTGCTGGGGCTAAACGGATCAGAGAATGCCATGTTAGCAAAATTTCGAACGGTCTGGATATGATAAAACGGGCGGTAAAACAGGGGTTTAAGGCTAAATATGTCCTGGTTGACAGCTGGTTCAGCAGTTACGAGTTCATTCAAACGATTCGAGGATTAGACAAAAAATCGATGCATTTGGTCTGTGGTGTTCGGCAAGATACGAGGAAGTATCGCTACAAAGAGACTTCCCTTAATGCCAGCCAATTAAAATCGGTCCTCAAAAGTGAGGGAAACGAAAAACGCTGTAGGAAACGGAATATCCGTTATTTCGAAGTCCTTGTTGATTATGAAGGAATCGGACAAATCAAACTGTATTTTTGCCGGTTTCCCTATCAAAAGAAATTTAGACTGTTCCTCTCGACGGATATATCTCTTAGTTTATTGAGTATGTTGGAGATTTACAGTATCCGTTGGACCATCGAAGTCTTTTTTAAGGAAGCCAAGCAGCATTTGAAGCTCGGGACTTGTCAATCGAGGGATTTCGATGCGCAGATTGCCCATATCACGACCTGCTATCTCCTCTATACACTCCTAGCCTATTTTCGACGAGTAAACGCCTACGAATCCTTAGAAGGATTATTTGCGGAAATCAAGGACGAACTCATAGAGAAGAATGTAGCGGAGCGGCTCTGGGAATTATTTGATGATTTGCTGCAAGTGGTGATCACCAGCATCGCCAAGTCTGGTTTAGTGGACATTTTGGAATTTAGGAATTCCAGTGAATATGAACATTTGAAAGAACTATTTGAGAATTCTTTTCTTAGTAATCAGCTTATAGCCCTTAAAAATGCCAGTTAATCGGTAATAATCAGAAGGAACCACTGGCATTAGGATACCTTTAAATTAGAGATACAAGGGTTTTGAGGGGTGCGAAACTTCAGTTAATGAGTATTTTGACAGAGCTAATAATTAGAGGTGTCTTAGTTATTGCGTTAAATGATGGCATTATACTATACGTGATTAAAAAGCGTTCTACTCCAATAACTACTCCAATAATTTTAGGAATAATTTTAGTAACAAGTGTCGCATTTGTGATTAATACTTGGTATTGTCTTAAGAAGAATGGAATAATTTAACATAAACTTGGATTTGTGGGCATGGTCCGTCGCTAACAGCGAAGTTCCGCAACTTTGAATATATTAAAGCGGTATGACGCTGCGGAACTTCGCGAGACGTTATATGACATGCTGAGAATCAGAGTATAATGAAATTAGGAGTGGTATTATGAAAAGTAAAATTGCTGATTCAATAAAGTTAAAAACTCAGCCAGTTGCAGTATTCCGTTCAAATGTTAAACCCGAGGATGCAATGCAGTTCCAAGAAGGGAAACGGGGTTGTGTCATTTCTATGTTAAATGCTGCAGCTAAAGGAAGAGTGGCGGTATTTGAAGATAAGACTACGAATTGTCCTGGTGGTAAAGTTGGACTTGGCTTCAATCGGTTTCAATTAGGTTTTATTGAACATTTCTTATCAACTGGTGTTCCTGGTGGTAGAGAAGGAGAATTTTATAAGAAGAACCCGGAGTTAGCAGTGAAATTCGCAACTGGGTTACCTGAAGTTGTACCCGCAAAGTATATAATTTTTAAACCGTTATCGGAATTGACTGAAGATGAAACACCAGAAATTATTATATTTCTAGCCAATGCAGATCAACTTTCAGCACTGATGTGGTTCGCCAATTACGATAAATCAACTCAAGACAACGTTAAAGTAGACTTTGGTTCTGGCTGTCAGCAGTCTGTACTATATGCACTAGAGCAAGCTGAGAAGGAGGATCCAAAGTGTATTATCGGACTAACGGATCCTTCCGCACGAAATCATATCGACAAAGACATTCTTTCATTCAGCATTCCATATAAACGCTTCTTAGAGTTAGAAGAGCAAGTTGAAGAGAGTTTTTTAACCAAAGAAACATGGCTTAAGATAATGTCAAGGATAGAATAGATTTGAATGTTTAGATTTGCCGTACGTCATATAACAGCGAAATGCCAACACTTAGTAAAGAGGCATGAAGTCGGGATGCGTCGGCAATTCACGAAACATTAAGCGAAAGGTCGCCTTGCAAGTAATCTTACATTGTAATATTTTAATTAGTAGCTGATATATTCAGTTTTTTAAAATAAAATTAATTATAAGGACAGAAAAAATGAGTACAGATAGCAAAAGGCGAAGAAGAGAACGGGTAACGGTTGAGAAAATGATTAATATTTATTGCAAGAAAACCCATACCCCCCAAAATAGAAGGTGTGAAGACTGTGAGAGATTATATAAATATTCAAGCAAGAAAATAGAACAATGCATGTTTGGTGAGAACAAACCAGTCTGTGCAAGATGTAAAATACATTGTTATAAACTAGAAATGAGAGTAGAAATAAAGAAAGTTATGAGGTATTCTGGGCCAAGGATGCTGTTTAAGCACCCAATATTAACGTTATATCACATAATAGATTCTAAGAGAAGTAATAGGAAAGCATGATTGGCTCTTAAATTAACTGCCTTTATTGAAAAAGAACGGCTAGCAATCTATTACATAATTCGACTAGGAACATATAATATACAATAAGAGGAGAAACGGGCCACCCATACTTAACACGCCTTTCCCGAAACTTAGAATACATGAATGAAATAAGACACATCGGGAATGGCTGAACGTTATATGCTTAGTCAATTATTTATGGGGAGAAGGAAAGTTGCTAAAGAATAATTTTAGGATAACATTTGCATTGATTCTTATTATGTTACTCAGTGGTTGTAGCTCAAATCATATGCCAACCGAAAAACCTCAAGATTTTGCTTTTGTTCTAAAGTATGGAATCGGAGCTAAAAATGAGCTTAATACAAAAAATGGTACCTTTACAAAGGACCTAGTGTTATCAGGAACATCAACCATACCTTTAGAGTTATCAAACGATGAATTAACAATGATTTATAACGAAATGCGTAAGATTAGTATTAATAACTACCCTGAAGATTTTAAACCAGATAACGATTCGACCATTAAGCGATGGGTTACTCCATGTCAAACCTATGAGTTATTTATAACGTATAACCGGAAAGAGCATCAAATTAATTGGGTAGATAGTAACTTATCGGAAGGATCTGAAGCCAAGAATCTGCGAGACCTAATTAATATGATTGTTTCTACAATAGAAAGTAAAGAAGAATATAAAAAGTTACCAGAACCACAAGGGGGATATCAATAGAAACAAATGACATTTGAAAGCTGTTCTAGAGAATATGAATGTAATAACCAGACTTCGGGAATACGCGGAACATTCTACGACGACATATCGTGCAAAGGCCGCGCCGTCCTGGCGCGGATGAAATGGACTTAAAGTATTTCTTTGTGGTAATCAGATCTCGTACGTCAGTAAAATCACGCGATGAGGTACTGTATAAGATGAACAAAATGAGAGAAGAGTTGATTGCTCCTTGCGGGATGAATTGCAGACTTTGTATGGCAAATCAAAGGGAAAAAAATCATTGCAAGGGATGCCGAAACGAGGACGATATAAGGTATAAAACAAAAAATAGCACCAGTTGCATAATCAAAAATTGTTCTGTAATTCAAAGTAATAAATCCGGGTTTTGCTTTGAATGCGACAAATTCCCTTGCATAAGACTAAAACAGTTGGATAAGCGGTATCGAAGTAAGTATCACATGAGCATGATTGAAAATCTTGAGCACATTAAGCAAAATAATCTGGATTCATTTTTACAGCATGAGGAGATTAGATGGAGTTGCAAAGAATGTGGCAATTTTGTCTGTGTACATAAACATATTTGTTTAGTTTGTAAAACTTCATTTATTGAGTGAAAGGCGGTAGTTGCTTAAGGTAGCGCCGTCCGTGGCACTGTCTGAGTCACGGGGCACGATACGTCGTTTAACAGGGCTTTACCGCAACTTTGCCAATATGAATGTGGTTGGGGTGTTGAGGTAATCCCCAGGATGTTAGTGCGAAAGACCATGCTGAGATCGCGCATCCATGTGCGGATTGGAAAAGGACGAATAAATGATTTTGAAAGAACCCCCTAGTCTGACAAGGAGATTCATAAAGTAACGCTAATGATCTGACACAGAATGGTGCAGGGAAAGCCCGGTGCGGTAGTTCCGCACGCCGGGAACTGTGCGGGGTGCGCCGGGTAACCGGCGCGTCTACCGTGATGACGACATTCCGGAGGTATAGAATATGAATGTTTTAATTTTTGGTGGAACAGGTTTTCTAGGAAGGAACTTAACCAAGGAGTTAATCTCTAATGGTTATCAGGTAGCTGTTATAACGAGAAATCAGAAAATCACAGCAAACAAGGTTGAAGGTGATGTTAAGCTAATAGAGTGGGATAATAGTTCTTCTCTATCTTCTGCTTATGATTTTAAGGAGTTTGATGTAGTAATTAATTTTGCAGGGGAGTCAATCGGTAACCATCGATGGACTGAATCAGTTAAGCAAGAGATATTGAATAGTAGGATAAATACAACTCGTTTTATTGTTAACGCTATAAATGACGGGATTATAAATCCAAAAGTTCTAATAAGCGCTTCCGCCGTAGGGTACTATGGATCTCGTCAGGATGATAAGATAACCGAGAATGAAGGCCCTGGACAGGATTTTCTTGCAGGGGTTTGCCGAAAATGGGAAGCTGAAGCATACAAGGTCCAAAATGAATTAACACGAGTCGTTACTATTCGTACGGGGATAGTATTAGGTAGTCAAGGTGCTCTTACAGCAATGGTTATACCTTTTAAATTTTACGTTGGTGGTCCCTTAGGTAAAGGAAATCAGTGGCTTCCATGGATTCACATTCAAGATCTAATCAGAATGATTAGATATATAATCGAGCATGATGAGGTTACTGGTCCTGTAAATGGAACAGCACCAGAACCAGTAAGAATGGAAGGCTTTACAAAGATTTTAGGTGAAGTCCTAAAAAGACCATCATGGTTTCCTGTTCCTGAATTTTTATTGAAAATCGCATTAGGCCAAATGTCTGAAATGTTATTACATGGTCAAAGGGCTATTCCCCAAAAAATTAGTGATGTTGGTTTTGAGTTTAAGTTTCCTAATTTAAGGTCTGCTCTAGTGGATGCATTGGGGAACCGGAACGTCGTCTAACAGGCAGCTCCTGCCACTTGGAAGATGATAAATGTTCTTATTCTTATGTAGAATATTTTTGGAGGGATAGATTTGGAAGAGTTTGAGATTCGAGATGGAATGGAAATGATGGATTTCCCAACAGTAACACAGTTGCTAGCAAAATCTTATTGGAGTCCGGGAATTAAAATGGATGAAGTTAAGAAAGGAGCATCTAATTCTGCATTAGTCGTGGGAGCCTTTGATAGTGCTCACAACCAGATTGGGTATGCAAGAGTTGTTTCAGACAAGACAAGATTCGCATACATCATGGATGTATATGTAAACGAGAATAATAGAAAACGAGGTATAGGTAAAAAGATTATTGAACATATACTTTCACATAATGAATTGAGAGATGTTTATCAATGGTTATTGATTACGAAGGATGCTCATGAGTTATATGGCAATTTCGGATTTAAACCGCTATCTTGCCCTTCAAATTTTATGGAAATAAGAAATAAAAGGACGAGTAGGTAGTCTGAATTAGCTATATTGGAGATCCAAGGGCCTCCCATCTGTGGTCAGCTCTGAATCTCGGGCCGTCCAACTTTACATAACACAGAGCCCCCAAAACTTGGAATAGATAAATGCAATAGGGCCCTTCATCAAAGGGTAAAATAAAAAGGAGTCTTGAATAACTCCTTAAAACTTTCTATTTTATTTTTCGTACATGGGTTGTTTCCATTTGCAGGATTTCGATTTTAGTTTCGATTCTTTCGAGGGTATTAATAATAGTATCATTTTTCTCATTTTGTACTTCGCGAGCATCAAATAGTGCTTTGATTTTATGACCCAAATCATGTTCAACTTTTGTTTCTATTTTTTGGACGCGAGAGGTTAATTGTTTAAGTTGGGAACTAGTCACGGTTTGGTTTTCAAGGATCTTTCCGAGAAGATCCATTACCTTATCATCCAACACTATCGCCTCCTAATGAATAGCTTATCGTTTTTGAAAGATAAGTCAAGGAGAATTTTTAAGGTTGCCATCCATGGCAACCGCTGAATTTGAAGCGCCACACGTCGCCTAACACGCGACATTATTTGAAGTGTTCCTTGCCAAAATAGCGCATAGCAGTTTTTATATGATTTCCCCAAACATATTATTATTTGCGGAATAATGCCATTTTTTTCTATATGAGTTATTCAATTATTCCTCTGCCAACGGCGCATAACGTATTTCCAACACTTGGCATCTATGCAGATGTTCGTTTGGGAGATGTCTCCATTTTGAGTGATCAAGAGCAAAATCCGCAAATGGTTCGTCGTACTGGATACTGCGAATTTATCCTTTATGTTCTAATAAGACCTGTAATTTTCTGGTTTTTCTTAGCTGTCACTTACTCTTACTGCCTTTTTTCTTAGTTCTATAATTCGCATTTTGCTTTCTAAGGCATCGTGTTTGGTTTTTTTCAATCAGTTCCTGGGGTGTAAAATTTTTTGTATTCTCGAAGTTCTCGTATCTAATTCGGTGAATGTCGTCAATTGTAAACTTTTCACTCATCATAATTCATCTCCTCCCAACATCATAGATGGTGGCAATATATTGATTTCATTAAAATCCTGCAGCTTATTTACAGCCTGCACTTTATTGATGGTCTTGATATTTACAAAGTGTTTGAAATTCCAGCTAACGATATACTTAAGTATTCTTCCGTCAGAATAATTGAGTCCTGAGATTCCTCAACTTCTTCATAATCAATTTGTCCTAAATATTCATAAAGCTGTGTTCGCTTCGGCTCAGGACATTTGGCCAACTCCGCTAAAGTCAGGTCTGAGATAGCGGCTTTATAAAAACCCTTTTTTAATTCTTGCCAAAAAAGATGGGTATCCTGCATTTTTTCAGGCGTATCCTCAGCGTCTAAATGGCTGATTACTGAGGTATCCAAATATATTTTAACCTTATTCAATACAAATCAGCCTCCAATCCCTATTTCTATATTACTATTAACGCTCTGTGTAATCAATGTTTGTCTGAGAAATGTAATGAAGATTAAACTTCCTTCTTTCGTTGAAAGGGGATGTATTGACTAAACCAAATTTGACAATTCGGAGAAAATCTAAAAAATTTGCCGCAAAATGATAGTGTGGTATGATTAGAAGAAAAGTAGAAAAGACGAAACAGGAACGGAGAACGCGATCATGCATTCAGATTTTGGCAGCAGTCCGCGGCAGCATACAAATAAAAAGATGGAACTTCTTGCACCGGCCGGGAGTTACGAGGCATTGAAGGCTGCGGTGGAAAACGGAGCCGATGCCGTCTATCTCGGAGGCAAAATGTTTAATGCCAGAGCTTCGGCCTCAAATTTTGATTCGGAGGAATTGTCTAAGGCGGTGACGTACGCGCACGAACGCGGCGTTAAGGTCTATGTGACATTAAATATTCTTGTGGCTGACAGTGAATTCTCAGAGCTGTCGGACTATGTCTATCAGCTTTATTCACTTGGCGCAGACGCATTGATTGTTCAGGACATCGGGGTTGCGAATTTTATCCGGAAAGTTCTGCCGGAAATGAAACTTCATGCCAGCACGCAGATGACCCAGAATAATATTTACGGGCTGAAGCAACTTGAAAAAATGGGTTTTTCCAGGGTTGTTCTAGCCAGGGAGACTTCGGCGCCGGAAATAGAAAAAATTGTTCAGGCGACGGAGTTGGATGTCGAGGTTTTTGGACATGGCGCACTATGCATCAGTTATTCCGGACAGTGTCTGATGTCGAGCTATATCGGGGGACGGAGCGGTAACCGTGGAAGATGTGCGCAGCCTTGCAGGATGGCCTACAGTCTGGTCGACGGCAAAGGCAGGGATCTGCTGGAAGGAAGGAAGACCGGGGAGCACCTTCTAAGCCCGCGTGATCTGAAATTGTTGGACAATCTCGGGGAGCTGCAGCGGATCGGTGTGCGCTCACTGAAGATAGAAGGCAGGATGAAAAGGCCCGAATATGTGGCAACGGTCATCCGGGTCTACCGTAAAGCCCTGGACTTTTTACAGGAACAAAAGGGGCAGGAAATCACAGCCCGGGATCTATATGAGCTGACTCAGATTTTTAACCGGGATTTTACAACCGGATACTTTCAGGGTTACCAGGGAGCGGAGATGATGAGTTTCAGCCGCCCAAACAATCGTGGCACCATGCTGGGCCGAATTACGGATCTAAAAAACAACCGTCTGACACTGAAGCTGGACCGCGAGCTGGGACTCGGAGACGGCCTGGAGATCTGGACAAAAAGAGGCCGCGAAGGGATCAGCGTCGGAAGAATAGGGGTACCTGGCGGCAAAACGGTTAACAGTGCTGCACCCGGAGATACGGTCACCATAGAATTTGAAGGCGCTGCGAATATTGGGGACCGGGTATTCAAAACCCACGATGAGCAGTTGATTGCCCAGGCCCGGCTTAGTTTCCAGGAAGGCAAGGAAATGCGCAAGCGGCCGTTAAAAATGCAGCTTTCCGGAAAAGCTGGTCAAAAACTGCGCCTGACCGTCTGGGACGACCAGCAGCACGTTGCGCTGGAATCGCAGTGTGAGGCTCAGGAAGCACAGAATCGGCCACTGACACAGGAGGTTCTGGTAAAACAGCTGGGGCGTCTGGGGAATACCCCATTTTATCTGGGAGAATTAACGACAGCACTGGAAGGGGATCTGATGATACCGGTTAGTGCGTTGAATGAATTGCGGCGCGCTGCGGTGGAGAAGCTTTTGGAACCGTCTCACAGCAAGCCGGCACTGACCTTGAATGCGTATCAGGAGCGGACCCACGCTTGGAATCAGCAGCTCAAAACCGGCCGGACAGTATCGGGAAAAACCGGAACAGGCAAGCATTTGCTCAGTGCCGCGGTGACGGATTCTTCCATGATTGCGCCCTTGCTGAAGTCCGGTGCGGACAGAATCATCCTGGGCGGAGAACACTGGCGGTCCAGACCGTCCCTTACCCTGGCAGAGCTGCAGAAGGCGCTCGATACGTGTCAAAGCCGGGGAAGAACGCTACTATGGAGATTGCCGCGAATCTTGAATCAGATCCAGTGTGAGCAGGTGCTGAAGGATCTGACAGAGGTGGCAGGCTGGCCGGCAAGGCCGGTGATCATGGCCGGGAATCTGGCGGAAATCGAAATGGTGAAGACCGTTGATCCCGAGTGGACTTGGGAGACGGATTATTTTGTGCATTGTTTTAACGAAGCGGCGCTGGAATGGGTTCACAGGGCAGGCGCAAGGCAGGCAGCCCTTTCCATGGAATTAAGTCAGGAACAGCTTGCCGTTCTGGGCAAATCCGAAGGTATTGAGTTGCTGGTGTTTGGCGATATGGAAATGATGGTCAGTGAATTCTGTCTTCCCGGCGCTGTGCTGGGGGAGGGAAAAGACGGAGCCCCCAACAAATGCGGAAAGGCCTGTCAAAACAGAGACCTGTACCTGAAGGACCGCATGGCCTATCACTTCCCACTGGCTACGGATCAAGAGTGCCGGATGCATGTCTTCAATGCCAAAACCTTGAATCTGGTAACCGAACTGTCTAAAATAGCCGATATGGGCATCAGAAATATCCGGCTGGAACTGCTTCGGGCATCCCTGCCCCAGGCTGAACGTGCCGTTGCAGTCTTTCACCAGCTTTGGAAAGAAACGGCTGGAGGCAAGAACATAGGCAAAGAGGAAACAGAAGAAGCGATGAAAAGCCTGGAGGGGCTTTATCCCGATGGCTTTACCAGAGGACATTTTTACAGAGGGGTGCTAACGTAAATTGATAGCTTCAGATAAAGTCCTGGCAAAACTGGATTTTAGCGCAGTCAGAGAACGGCTTAGGAATCATTGCATGCTTCCCGGGGCGAAAGAATTAGCGGAAGCCCTTGTTCCGGAGTCTGAGCTGCGTACCGTTAGAGCGCTGCTCCGCGAAACGGACGAAGGGAAAATTCTCCTTAGGATTAACCCTTTGTTTTCAGTCAGAGGAGCGCGGGAAATCCGTCCTTATCTGGAAAGATGCGACCGGGGCGGAACCTTAAATCCGGAAGAATTGCTGGAAATCAGAGATACGTTGAAAACTGCCCGCCGCCTAAAGAATACGCTGATAGACGGCGGTCAGTCTGGAAAAGACCAGTACAGCGAATTATATACGCTCAGAGAAACGGTCGATGGGATTGTACCGCAGAAAGAGATAGAAGATGATATCTCCCGCAGTATCTCCGAGGACGGGGATATCAATGACCGGGCTTCCGAAGAGCTGGCCAGACTGCGGAAAGCGAAAGGGATAAGTCAGCAACGGATCAAGGAAAGCCTTGACGGCATTCTAAGAAATCCGAGCTATCAAAAGATGCTTCAGGACAATGTCATTACAAGCAGAGGGGACCGCTATGTGGTTCCGATTAAAATGGAATACAGTTCAGCTTTTCCCGGAATTGTCCATGATCAGTCAGCCAGCGGAGCGACCCTTTTTATCGAACCGATGGCAGTGGTCCAGCTCGGCAATGAACTGAGGGAGATCACCCTGAAAGAGAACAGGGAAGTTCAAAAGATTCTTCAGCAGCTCACAGCAAAAGTTACTGCCAGGATTCCGGAAATCCTGCTGTTGAATGAAGCCTTGATTAAGTTGGATTTTATTCTGGCGAAAGCCCGTCTAAGTGAAGATATGGAAGCCGGGTCACCGCTCGTAATGAATAAACAGGAGGTCAAGCTGATCGGCGCGAGACATCCTCTGCTCACCGGGCCTGTTGTACCGATATCCGTCGGACTTGGGATGGATGATCAATTTCTGATCATTACCGGCCCGAACACGGGTGGTAAGACTGTGACGCTGAAGACGATCGGCCTTATGGCGGTAATGATGCAGTCCGGGCTGCATATTCCGGCTGAAAGTGATTCCCGGCTCGGGATCTTTACCCGGATTTTTGTCGATATCGGTGACGAGCAGAGTGTTGAACAGTCTTTGAGTACGTTCTCCGCCCATATGACCAATATTGTTGATATTACCCGGGAAGCCGACAGCCGTTCCCTGGTTCTGCTGGATGAGCTTGGAGCCGGGACGGATCCGGGAGAAGGGGCAGCCCTGGCCATGGCGATTCTTGCGGAATTATTGGAGCGCGGGAGCTGCGGGGTGGCTACGACGCACTACGGCGCGTTAAAGACCTTTGCCTACAATACACCAGGGGTTGAAAATGCTTCAGTTGAGTTTAATCCGGAAACGCTTAAGCCCACCTACCGCCTGCTGACCGGTATTCCCGGACGCAGCAATGCTTTAGCGATTGCCCAGCGGCTCGGACTTGGCAGTAGTATTTTGGAAAAAGCCCGCTCCTTTATCTCTGAACGGGATACGAAGGAGAGCGATCTCCTGGAGAACCTCGAGGATACGCAAAGAGAGATTGAACTTAAAAAACGGAGCGTGGAAGAAGAGCAGAAGAAGGCTGAACATAAAGCCGCGGAGCTTAAGAAAAAGAATCTGGAACTGGAAGAAAAATACGAAGATATTATGCGCAAAGCCAAAGAAGAGGCTGTCGACGTTGTCCGTCAGGCCAGACTCGAAGCCGAAGGTATCATCAAAGAAATCAAGGAAGCCCAAAAGAAAGAACGACGTGAACAGGAAGCGGCTCTGGAGAAAACACGCCAGGGGCTGAAAAAACTCTCTGAAAAGGTGTATGAAACCGAGTATACCGGAAAAAACAAATCCGGACCGAAGCCCGGGCAAGTAGAACCCGGGCAAACGGTCTATATGCCCAATCTTAGACAAAAAGGCCAGGTCTTACAAAAACCTGATAACAACAATGAAGTGTTGGTCCAGACGGGTATCTTGAAAGTCAGCGTTCCTCTGTCAGAAATAAGACTGGTCGATGAGACAAGAAAACCGGAACACTTTGCAAAAACCATTCAAGGTACTTTCGGGCTGAGCAAAGCGGTAAATCTCAGAAGTGAAATTGACCTCCGGGGAAAACTGGTCGAGGAAGGCATCCTGATGCTGGATAAGTATCTGGATGATGCTGTGATTACAGGAATCAATCAGGTCAGTGTGATTCATGGCAAAGGGACAGGCGCCCTGCGGGCAGGCATTCATCAGTTTCTGAAGAGACATCCCCATGTTGCCGCTTACCGTTTAGGTGAGTTTGGCGAAGGCGATTCCGGGGTCACGATCGTTGAATTAAAGTAACCCAAACTAGTACATTGATCTTTAAACAAGTTGAGAATTAAATAAGTTGAGAACGGTATACTAGCCACAAAAAAACACTGCCGAGGTTATCTAAACCATCGGCAGTGTTTTTTTGAAAGGATTATTAATTACTGATTTCCAACGTCACGGGATTTGACGGAGGACCCTCTGTAAAAGAGTCATTGTCCATCAGAACACCCCAGAAGGTGTAGGTTCCGGAGACTGCTCCGGCACCGAAAAGATTTAAACGGTATTGAATCGTCCTCTTGTTTCCGTCTTCCGGCACATACGTTTCAAGATAGGATTGTCCCGGTTTCTTGATATACAGCTTAACAGTATATTTTTTAGTGTTATAGTTGGAAACCGGAAGCTGAACAACAGTGCTCGATCCGTCATAATACGGAGAAGACAAAGACAATTGAGGAATACTTGAATCTCCTACCGGTGGAGTCTCACCGCTGGTAGAGCTGCCACTTTCATTCACGTATTTGTCCGGAGCCTTATAGGGGGCTTCGTCCGACGGCCAGGTCACATCTTTAGGCCGGTCCAGAACGTTCAGGCAAATCCTCGATACGGCATTCATGCTGCCTACGGGGGCTAAAAGGTTGGGGTTATTAGCATCGACCATCACTTGGACCCAAACATCACTGACTTTTGTCGGAACACTGTCTGCCGCACATATTTCTGATTTAACAAATTCCGAAGGAGTCAGACTGCTTGGCAGAAGACCTGATTTGGAATCGAATTTTACGGTCGTAAGCCCTTCGGGACGGCTGATACTCGACTGAACTGCCAGTCCTTCGTGGGCAACCGTCATGACCTGTTTCCAGATGCTGGCCGGGTAGCTGCCGCCATATACCTTATACAGGTAATGGCTTGTATCTGTCTGATCATACCCCATCCAGACAACCCCCGCGTATTTTGGGCTATAGCCGGCAAACCAGGCATCGGGATTACCGGACCTATTGCCAAATTTAGCAGGATCCAGGGATGTTGTACCCGTCTTACCGCAGATATACCAATTGCCAATCCGGGCCTTTGTGCCTGTTCCGTAGGTTACAACGCTCCTTAGGAGATCATTCATCAAATAGGCAGTGGTTTCTTTCATCACTCTTTTCTCGGAAGGCGTGTTTTCGACCAGTGTTTTACCATCGGGGCCTAAAACTTTAATAACACTGTAAGGTTCAGCTTTGACACCGTTATTGGCAAATGTTCCGTAAGCTGAAGCCATCTGCAGGGTGGAAATATCAAATGTCCCGAGGGCCATACTTAATACTTTGTCATTGTTGGTTAGGGAAAGCCCCAGATTATTCTTGGCGAACTGCCAGCCATTTTCAACCCCGAGAGAGCTTAAGAGTTTTACGGCGTAAACGTTTACAGAGTCCTCAACAGCTTCGCGCATCGTGATCAAACCCCGCCAGCCGGAAGTAATGGTGTCATAATCCGTCGGGGCCCAGACAGTGCCGTCACCGTTATTAAATTTAACGGGCATATCATCGAATACTGTTCCGGGATAATAACCGCCGTGTTCAAGTGCCGGCGCATAGACAACCAGTGGCTTGGCAGTCGATCCAGGCTGTCTTTTGGACTGGTAAGCGCGGTTCAAACCCATCGGAGTGTATTCCCGGCCACCTACCATGGCTGCAATCGCCCCGCTATCGGGCTCCAGTACAGTCATCGCACCTTGAACGGAAGTCCCGTCCTTACTGTTAGCAGGGAAATTCTTGGAGTCTGCAAAAGCTTCCTCGGCTTTGGTCTGGATTTTTGAATTTACAGTCGTATAAATCTTTAAACCACCGCTATAGATCTGTTCAGGTGTAAAGCCATATTTAGCCTGAAGCTCCGAAATTACATAGTCAACAAAATAAGGGTGTTGTTTGTTGCGCGTTGCAATTTCGGGCATTTGGACATTCTTTTGTTTGGATTTAACCTGGTCAACAAACGTGAAAGGTGTATCGACATACTTGTCATAATCAGCCTGTGTAATAATGCCATTGTCTCTCATCACACCCAGGACGATCGTTCGTCTTGCTTTGGCTTTTTCCGGATAAAAGTATGGGTCATAACCGCTTGGAGCTTGAGGGAGGCCGGCCAGCATGGCGATTTCAGCCGGATTCAGATCCTTAAGTTCTTTGTTAAAATAAGTCAAAGAAGCGGTCCGGATTCCAAAAGACGATTCCCCTAAGTAAATCCGATTCAAGTAAAAGGTCAGAATTTCGTTCTTGGTGTAGACATGCTCAATCTGAAGAGCTAGAACGGCTTCCTGGATCTTGCGCGAAAGCTTCTGCGCCGTCGGATCTTCTATAAAAGCGTTTTTTGCGAGCTGAATCGTGATGGTGCTGCCGCCTTCGACGACTTCGCCGGCTTTCAAATTATTAAAAGCCGATTTGATAATCCGGATCGGGTCTGCCCCAAAATGTTTATAAAACCGTTTATCTTCCACCGCGATAAACGTTTCTTTCACAGTGTCCGGAATGTCTTCATAGTCGACCAGCAGTCTGTTTTCGGAGGAGTGAAGCTGGGCAATCGAATTCTGTTCATTGTCATAGACCACAGAGGATTGTTTCTGACCTGTCAGCAGCTCAACGTCTAATTTGGGGGTTTTTGCAACAGCAACAATTAAGTAAATACCTAAAATCACAATAAGTAGAATGATGATAAGAAGAGGAATTCTGAAGTAGGGTGTATTAAAAAACTTTTTTTTCTTTTTGACAGGGTGAACCCGCCTGTTTTTCTGATCTGCATTACGGTTATGATAATCATTGTTATTAGCCATTTTTTGCCTCCTAGATAAAGACTTATTAATATGTATATAGATTAATAAGCTCAAAACATTATATCATATTTTGAAGGCTGTAAAAACAGTATCAATTTGGTAAGAGGTTGATATAAAATTTATATTTCTTTATAATAAAAGATGCTCAAGCGCAAAGAGCTTTATATAGTACCGTGTCAGCCCCCAATTTTATAGATCGTGGCGGGGTATTCAATGAATTGATTAATTGATTTTATTTTTAAAGGAAGAAAAGATACTTGAGGTATATCCAAGAATGGAAGGAATGTTTTGAATTGATCGATTTAGACAAAGAAGTACAAAGACAAATGGAGATATTGAGAACAGGTGCTGCTGAGATTGTACCTGAGGATGAATTGAAGGAAAAAATAAAGAATTCCCTTTTGTCAAATAAACCGCTGACGGTTAAGCTTGGACTTGATCCGACGGCTCCAGATATTCATTTGGGACATACCGTTCCTTTGCAGAAAATGAGACAGTTTCAGGATCTGGGGCATCAGGCAGTGATCATCATCGGAGATTTTACGGGCAGGATAGGTGATCCTACGGGAAAATCCGAAACTAGAAAGGCATTGACCGAAGAAGAAGTGCTTCGGAATGCGGAAACCTATAAAGAACAGATATTTAAAATTCTCGATCCCGCTAAAACAAGGATTGAGTTTAATGCCACCTGGCTTTCAAAGCTCAGTTTTGAAGAGGTCATTAAGTTAGCTTCCAATTGTACGGTTGCCAGAATGCTGGAAAGAGATGATTTTGCCAAGAGATATCAGGAGGAACGGCCGATCAGCATTCATGAATTCTTTTACCCGTTGATGCAGGGCTATGACTCGGTAGCGCTGCAAAGCGACGTCGAACTAGGAGGGACAGACCAGAAGTTTAATTTACTCATGGGCCGTACGCTGCAAAAAGATTATGGGCAATTACCGCAGGTTGCTTTAACAACGCCAATACTTGAGGGGCTTGACGGCGTTCATAAAATGAGTAAAAGTCTTGGTAATTACATCGGAGTCTATGAAAGCCCCAGAGAAATGTTTGGAAAAACGATGTCTTTGCCGGACGAATTGATGATTCGCTATTT